>NZ_CP100595.1:2400000-2700000 GCF_024267655.1 Arcobacter roscoffensis | reverse complement strand
CCAACTTGCAGTTGACTCTAGTGGTAATGTTTATGTATCTGATAACTTCAATCATAAAATTAGAAAAATAAGTCCAGATGGAAATGTTACAACTTTAGCGGGAAGTGGATATGGCTTTTTTCGTGATGGAGTTGGAGCAAATGCTTCATTTCAAAATCCTGATGGGATTGCAGTTGATTCTAGTGGCAATGTTTATGTAGCAGATTACAGCAATAATCGAATTAGAAAAATAAGCCCAGATGGAACTGTTACAACTCTAGCAGGAAATGGATATGCTACTTTTGCTGATGGTCTTGGAACAAATGCTTCATTTAAAAGCCCTTCAGGAGTTGCAGTTGATTCTAGTGGTAATGTTTATGTAGCAGATACTTTAAATCATAGAATAAGAAAGATTGACACAAATGGAAATGTTACAACTTTAGCAGGAAGTGGAGATGCTGCTTTTGCTGATGGAGTTGGAGCAACTGCTTCATTTAATAAACCTTCAGGAGTTGCAGTTGATTCTAGTGGTAATGTCTATGTAGCAGATTTTGGAAATGATAAAATTAGAAAGATAACAAGTGATGGAAATGTTACAACTCTAGCAGGAAGTGGACTTGGTGGTTCAACTGATGGAAATGCTACAGTTGCTTCATTTAAAAATCCTTATTCAGTTGCAGTTGATTCTAGTGGTAATACCTATGTAGCAGATATTTTAAATAATAGAATAAGAAAGATATCAAATGTTTATAAACTACTAACCGGAACTCCAACAAAAGATGATGTAGGTGTACATGATGTAAACCTTATATTAAGTGATGGAACAAATGAGGTTGAACATAATTTTCAAATAACTGTAAATAGCTTAGCCCCAGTAGTTACAAGTGAAGCAGTGACAAGTGTAGATGAGGATAGTGAATATCTCTACACACTTACAGGAGTTGATGGGCAAGGGGATGATTTAAACTGGAGTGTGAAAGAGAATACATCGTTACCTACTTGGCTAAGTTTTAATAATACAGCACCAACTGTTTCTACTTTTAGTTCACATTATTTAAGTACAAAATCTACTTATATTGAGATGGCTACTGATAGTAATGGTAATATTTTTACAACGAATGATACTCAAGATTCAATAGTAAAGATTACACCTAATGGAGTTGTTACAACTTTTGTAGGGGGTGATAGCTCTTTTACTAAGATAGTTGGTTTAACAATAGATAGTTCAGACAATATTTATGTTTCAGATAGTTCTGAACATAAAATCAAAAAGATTACACCATCTGGTATAATAAGCGTTTTTGCAGGAAGTATTTCTGGCTTTAATGATGCTACAGGAGAATTAGCAAAGTTTAATTATCCTCATGGATTAGCAATAGATAAAAATGATAACATATATGTAGCAGATAGAAGCAATCATAGAATTAGAAAAATAACACAAGAAGGTGTTGTAACAACACTTATTGGAGATGGAACGGCAGGAATAACTGATACTAGAGTTTATTATCCTCAAAACATTGCATTAGATAGTAATGATAACCTTTATATTCCTTCATATAATTATCATATAATTAGAAAGGTAACTCAAAATGGAGTTGCAAGTACATTTGCAGGGGTATCAGGAAGTTTTGGTTCAGATGATGGGGAATCAACAAGTGCAAAGTTTAAATTTCCTTGGAGTATCTCTATAGATATAAATGACAATCTTTTTGTTGTGGATAAAAACAATCATACAATTAGAAAAATTACGCAACTAGGAGTTGTTTCTACATATTCGGGTTCACCTACAACAACAGGTATGAACAATGGAGCACTCTCAAGCGCAACTTTTTATATTCCAATTAATAGCGTTTTTGATAAAGATGGAAACCTTTATATTACAAACACTCAATCTGCAGTTTCATCTTTAATGGGAGATACAACTTATACATATAACATTAGAAAAATAACTCCTCCTATACAACTTACAGGAACACCAAAAAATGAAGATGTAGGTGAACATACTGTAAATCTTATTTTAAGTGATGGGGTAAATGAAGTTGAACATAACTTTACAATCACAGTAAATAATGTAAATGACATGCCAACTGACATAAGTCTTTCATCAAATAGTATAGTTGAAAACAGTGCAAGTGATATAACGATAGGCTTACTTAATTCTACAGATGTCGATGTAGAAGATACATTTACATACAGTTTTTGTGGTGGAGTTGATGATACAAACTTTGCTATAAATGGAGATGAACTAAAAGCTAATACAGTATTTGACTACGAAAGTAAGTCATCTTATAGTATTTGTGTAAGAACTACAGATATTGCTGGCTTAACTTTTGATAAAACACTTACTGTTGATATTTCAAATGTAAATGATAATATTCCAGAATTTAAAGATGAAGCAGTAATAAGTGCTGATGAGGATAGTGAATATAGTTATAGCCTTAAAGGAAATGATGTTGATGGAGATGATTTAAACTGGCGTGTAAAAGATGGTACTACTCTTCCTAATTGGTTGAGTTTATCTACTATATCTAAGATAAATACTGTAGCAGGAACACTAGGTGTCAGTAATGCAGGAACAAGTGGAGATGGTGAACTTGCTGTAAATGCAAAACTATTTGCTCCCAAAGGTGTGAAGGTAGATTCTTCTGGAAATATCTATGTAGTAGATACTGCTAATCATGCTATCAGAAAAGTCGATGCTAATACAGGAATAATAACTACTATTGCAGGTACTCTTGGAATAAGTGGAACTAGTGGAGATGGGGAGCTTGCTATAAATGCAAAACTAAATTTTCCAATGGAAATAGATATAGATAGTAATGGAAATATTTATATTGCTGACAAGGGTAATCATGCTATTAGAAAAATAGATATAAATACTGGAATTATAAATACTGTTGCTGGTACTTTTGGCGAAAGAGGTTCTAGTGGAGATGGAGGTAGTGCTTTAAGTGCTAAGTTAACAGCTCCAACAGGATTAATTGTAGATGATATTGGAAATATTTATATAGCAGATAGTAATAATCATGTTATTAGAAAAGTAACTGTGAACACTGGTACTATTTCTACTATCGCAGGTACTTTTGGCGTAAGTGGAACTAGTGGAGATGGTAGTCTTGCTACAAATGCCAAACTGAGTCTTCCATATAAGTTAGCAATAGACAATATTGGAAATATTTATATAGCAGATTACTTAAATCATGCTATTAGAAAAGTAGATGCTGAAACAGGTATAATCACTACGGTTGCAGGTACTCTTGGTATAAGTGGAGCTAGTGGAGATGGAGACCTTGCTACAAATGCTAAGCTTAACACACCTGTTTCAATTACACTAGATGATAAAGGAAATATATATGTAGCTGATCAAAAAAATTATGTTGTAAGAAAAGTAGATGTAAATACTGGTATTATAACTACAGTTGCAGGTATAATGGGAATAAGTGGTGATACTGGAGATGGACTAAATGCAACAAGTGCCAAACTATATCAGCCTTCTGGACTAGCAATTGATAATGATGGAAATATTTATATATCAGATTCTTTTACTCATTCAATAAGAAAAGTAGATTCAGCCGTTACTAAACTTATAGGAACTCCAACAAATGCAGATTTAGGTGAACATAATATAAGTTTAGTTTTAGATGATGGCGTAAATGAAGTTGAACATAGCTTCACAATTACAGTAAAAGCAAAAGCTCCTAAAGTAACTAGTGAGCCAGTTGTAAGTGTAAATGAAGATGAAGCTTATAAGTATATTTTTAGTGCTACAGATGAACAAGATGATACTTTAACTTGGAGTGTGAAAGATGGTACTTCTCTTCCATCGTGGTTAAGACTAAATCAAAATTCTGTATCAACTATCGTAGATAGTGGACTAAATGCACCATCTAAAATATCTATATTTGAGAATAGACTATATATTTTAGATTCAGGAAACAATCAAGTAAAAGAATTTGATGGTTTACAACTTCAAACTTTATTTAATCATCCTAATTTTAATTCACCACAAGGTTTATTAATAGATTATGGTCGATTTTATATATCAGATACTAATAATAACTCTATTAAATGGTCGACTGTTGAAGGTGTTGAACCTTTAGTAAATGACGGGCTATCTTCTCCAACAGGACTAGCCGCCACCAACTTTGGAATGATTCTAGTTGCTGACACTGGAAATAATGCTATAAAAGACATTTCATCTCAATATCAAACACATACTATAATAAATGAAGGATTATCTTCTCCTACAGCGTTAGTTTTTGATAATTATGATTTATATATAGCAGACACGGGAAGTAGTACTATTAAAAAGTTTGATGGTCAAATGCTTACTACTGTTGTAAATGATGGTTTAAATTCTCCTTTAGATTTAGCAATAGATCGTAATAGTAATTTATATATAGCTGATACAGGAAATAATGCTATTAAAAAGTTTGATGGTACAAATTTAATTACTATATTAGATACTGGCTTATCTTCTCCTTCTGGAATCTTTTTAGATGAAAATGACAATTTATACATAGCAGATACAGGAAATAATGCCATTAAAAAGTTTAATATTTCACCTCCAAGTTTATCAGGAACACCAACTATTAATGATGTAGGGGAACATAATATAACACTTATTTTAAGTGATGGTATAAATGAAGTAGAGCATGACTTTACAATTACAGTAAAACCAAAAGCTCCTAAAATAACAAGTGAAGAACTTACAAGTGTAAATGAAGATGAATCTTATAGTTATGATTTAAGTGCAAGTGATGCTCAAGGTGATTATTTAACTTGGAGTGTAAAAGATGGTACTTCTCTTCCATCTTGGTTGAGTTTAAATACAAACCCTTCTCTTGTTAGTTCAGATATTGGAAATGAAGAAGATGTATATAATATTTATGGTATGGATTTTGATGATAAAGGTAACTTATATTATGTCTCGCCAAATCAAAATGTTGTATATAAAAGAGATATAAACGGTAATACAACAATATTTGCAGGTTCAGAAAAAAGTATTGGAATAAATGGTTTTGGTGATGATGGTTTAGCAAAAGATGCTCTTTTTGACAAAATTTGGGGAGTTAAATATTATAAGAATGCTTTATATATTAGTGATAAGAGTGATGATAGGGTAAGAAAAATTGATTTAACTACTAATATAATCACAACTTACGCAGTTTTTGGTGATGGTTCAAATGATGCAGGTGTTTCAGATGTGACTTTCGATGATGATGGAAATATGTATGCAGTTATTTATTCAAATGCAGGAATCATTAAAAAGGTTACACCAGATGGAAATATAACAGACTTTAAGACAGGATTATATTATCCTTGGGGTATAGATTATTATAATGGTTATATTTATTTCACGAGAGTAAGTAATCATGTTGTAGAAAAAATAGATATTACAGATAGCAGTAAATGGCTTAATGTAATGGGAACTTATAATACTTCTGGTTTCTCAGGAGACAATGGCAATGCAAGAGATGCACTATTAAAAAATCCATTATATCTTAGAATAAATAATGAAGGTTCTATTTTTGTATCTGATAGAGGTAATCATAGAATAAGAATGATTGACCCAACAGGTAAAGTTAAAACAGTAGCTGGTAAAGATTTATCTAATCCTTTTAGTGGTGTTCAAGGTATTGCATTTTGGAATAATGAAATTTATGTTTCAGATAGAACTGAAAGAGCAATTTATAAATTTAAATTAAACTCTTTAAATGGAACACCAACGAATGCAGATGTAGGTGAACATAATGTAAGTCTTGTTTTAAGTGATGGAGTAAATGAGGTAGAACATAACTTTACAATCACAGTAAATAATACAAATGATGCACCAACAATTTCAGTTCCTACAAATGAAATTGTAATCTATGAAGATTTCTATGCTCCTGCTCTTCCTCAAGATTTTAAAGTAATAGATGTAGATGGTGATATTCAAACAGCTACAATTACAGTTACAAATGGATTAGTAACTATAGGAACAGAAAACTTAGAGTTCATAGAAGGTGATGGTATAGAAGATAGTAATATTACTGTCAAGGGAAGTGCTCAAGCTTTAACAAATGCATTTAATATAGGTAAATATAAGCCTAATAAAGATTTCTCAGGTGTATCAAAAATAAGTATAACTACTAATGATGGTACAGTAAGTGCAAGTAATAGTTTTGAAATTTCAATCCTAGATGCACCAGAAATCACAAGTATAAAAAGAGATGAACAAGCTTCAGAAACTACAAATAGTGATAGTCTATTATTCTTTGTTTATATAGATTCTAATATCCCACAAGAAAATGATGCCACAATAGCAGATTTTGAAGTAGTAGGAAATACAACAGCAACTATTACAAATGTAACTAGATTTAGTATTGGATATGAAGTAACAGTATCAGGTGGTGATTTAGCTTTATATAATGGTTCTGTGGGTGTTAAATTTGTAGATGACAATAGTGTTAAAAATTCAAATGGTGTACCAATAGGTGGAGCTGGAATTGATAACTTTACAACAGGTGAGAGATATACTTTAGATAATATAGTTCCAAGTATTGTAATTACTTCAAATAAAGATGCATTGAAGAAAGGTGAAAGTGCAACAGTAACATTTACACTTTCAGAAAACAGTACAGACTTTGCAGTAGCTGATATAGTAGTAAGTGGTGGAAACTTAACTAACTTCTCAGGAGAAGGTAAAGTTTATACGGCAACATTTACACCAAGTGAAAACTCAATAACAGATGGAACAATAGATGTAGCAGCAGCTAAGTTTAAAGATGCAGTTGGAAATGATAATACAAAGGCAAGTCAAAAAACTATTTCAATAGATACTCAAGTTCCAAGTATTGTAATTACTTCAAATAAAGAAGTATTAAAAGCAGGTGAAAGTGCTACAGTTACATTTACACTTTCTGAAAACAGTACAGACTTTGCAGTAGCTGATGTAGTAGTAAGTGGTGGAGTATTAACTAACTTCTCAGGAGAAGGTAAAGTTTATACAGCAACATTTACACCAAGTGAAAACTCAATAACAGATGGAACAATAGATGTAGCAGCAGCTAAGTTTAAAGATGCAGTAGGAAATGATAATACAAAGGCAAGTCAAAAAACTATCTCAATAGATACTCAAGTTCCAAGTATTGTAATTACTTCAAATAAAGAAGTATTAAAAGCAGGTGAAAGTGCTACAGTTACATTTACACTTTCTGAAAACAGTACAAATTTTGCAGTAGCTGATATAGTAGTAAGTGGTGGAGTATTAACTAACTTCTCAGGAGAAGGTAAAGTTTATACAGCAACATTTACACCAAGTGAAAACTCAATAACAGATGGAACAATAGATGTTTCAGCAGCTAAGTTTACAGATCCAGTAGGAAATGGTAATACAAAGGCAAGTCAAAAAACTATTTCAATAGATACGCAAGTTCCAAGTATTGTAATTACTTCAAATAAAGAAGTATTAAAAGCAGGTGAAAGTGCTACAGTTACATTTACACTTTCTGAAAACAGTACAGACTTTGCAGTAGCTGATGTAGTAGTAAGTGGTGGAGTATTAACTAACTTCTCAGGAGAAGGTAAAGTTTATACAGCAACATTTACACCAAGTGAAAACTCAATAACAGATGGAACAATAGATGTAGCAGCAGCTAAGTTTAAAGATGCAGTAGGAAATGATAATACAAAGGCAAGTCAAAAAACTATTTCAATAGATACGCAAGTTCCAAGTATTGTAATTACTTCAAATAAAGAAGTATTAAAAGCAGGTGAAAGTGCTACAGTTACATTTACACTTTCTGAAAACAGTACAGACTTTGCAGTAGCTGATGTAGTAGTAAGTGGTGGAGTATTAACTAACTTCTCAGGAGAAGGTAAAGTTTATACAGCAACATTTACACCAAGTGAAAACTCAATAACAGATGGAACAATAGATGTAGCAGCAGCTAAGTTTAAAGATGCAGTAGGAAATGATAATACAAAGGCAAGTCAAAAAACTATTTCAATAGATACGCAAGTTCCAAGTATCTCAATTTCTACATCAAAAACTGTAGCAATAAATGGTGAAGTAATAGACTTAACATTTACTCTTTCAGAAGAGAGTGATAACTTTACTGTAGAAAATATAAGCATAAATGCAGGTAGCTTAAGTGACTTTGCTCAAAGTGAATCAAATAGTAAGGAATATACAGTAAAACTTACAATAGATGACAAAAGTACTTCTCAAATCACTATAAATGTAAATGAAAAAACATTTACAGATAAAGCAGGAAATGATAATACAAAAGCAATTCAAAAGACAATTACTATCTTCCCAAGTGTAGTAAAATATACACCAAGTAAAGGAGCTACAGGAGTTGAGTTAGACTCTGCTTTAAAACTAGAATTTAGTGAAGAAGTAATAAAAAATGAAGAAGTAGAAGGTAATATAGGAAATATAGTAATTCATAAATCATCAGATGATAGTGTAGTTGAAACTATAGCTATAACATCAGATAAGATTACTATAGAAAAACCTACTGAAGAAAACAAACTTACAAATACAGTAGTTGCAATAAATAAAGAAACAAAACTAGAATTAAATACTGCTTATTATGTAATCATTGATAAAACAACTTTAAAAGATGTAGATGGTAACTTCTATGAAGGTATTAGTAATAAAACAATATGGAAATTTACAACAGTAGATAACGCTGCTCCAATTATCACAAATAATGATTCTAATCCAACAGCAACAGTAGCTGTAGATGAAAATCAAACAGCAGTTATAGATATAGATGCAACAGATGTAAATGATGGACAAGTATTAACTTATTCTATTGATGGAACTGATGCTAAAGCCTTTAATATTGATTCAAAAACAGGTGTAATCACTTTTAAAACTGCAGCAAATTATGAGATGAAATCTTCATATAGTATTGATGTAGTAGTTACAGATAATGGTGGCTCAACTCTAAGTGATACTCAATCTTTAACAATTAATATAAATGATGTTAATGATGATCCAAAAATTACAATTGATGAGTTAATAACTACAAATGAAGATACATCAAAAGATATGTCATTTACATATACAGATGAAGATAAAGATACAGTTGTAGCTTCACAAAAAACAGCCCCAAGTAATGGAACTATTTCTATAAGTGATACAACTATTACTTATACTCCAAGGGCAAACTATAATGGTAAAGATTTCTTTGTAGTAACACTATCAGATGGAAATGGATATAGTGTAGATAAAACTATAAATGTAAGTATAACAGCAGTTGATGATGCACCTGAAATAACAACAACTTTAAATAATCAAACACAAGTTGAAGATGGGGAAGGATTAGTTATTTCTTTAGCTACTTCTGATATAGACTCAGATGCAAGTACTGCAACATACACTGTAACTTCATCAGATGAAAATATAGCAACAGCTTATATAAGAGATGGAAAACTAATAGTAGTTCCAAAGAAAAATGCAAATGGAAATGTAACTATTACTTTAACTTCAACAATTGATGGGAAAAGTACAACAAAAATATTTACATACTCACTTACAAATGTAAATGATGCACCAACTATTTCAAATATTGGTGATATTTCACATGATCAAAGTGCAGATGAGATTGTAAAAACAATTGAGTTTGATATTTGGGATGATGTTGAGATTACAAGTTTAATAGCAAGTAGTTCAAATGAAAATCTTTTAGCTAATGATAGTATAGAAGTTTCAAAACTGTCAGATACAAATGCACAGTTAAAATATACAGTCACAGGAAATAACGCAGGAATAACAACAGTTACAGTTGTGGTAAAAGATATTGAAGGTTTAGAATATAAAGAAAGCTTTAATATTAATATCAAAGCTGCAAATGCTTCACTTTGTGTAGAAAATACAAAAACAGCATTAACATTTGATAATATTAAGAAAGATAATAATTCTCAAGATGCAATTACAAGTAACTTAGAATTAGTTAATACAATTGCAAGTGTGTGTGAGGCTTCGATTACATGGTCAAGCACAAAAGAAGAGATTATTGATACAAATGGTGTTGTTACAAAAAGTGAAAATAATACAACACTTTTAATTACTGCACTTATTAAAAAAGATGAGTTTAGTAGTAAAAAAGAGTTCTTAGTAACAGTATTGGCAGATACTTTATCAGATGAAGAGATTTTAGAAAAAATTTCATTTGATATAATAAAAAAAGAGAATAGTTTAAAATCTCAAATTACAAGTTCTTTAAATCTTTCAACAATGTTTTTAAATAAAAATATTCAGTGGACAAGTTCAGATGAATCCGTAATATCTCCATACTCAGGATATATAACAAGACCAAATGATGAAGATAAAGAAGTTACAATCACTGTATTTATAGGTGAAGTTAAAAAAGAGTTTAAAGTAACAGTTCTTAAAAATGAAAGTTCAAGTGAACAGATTGTTCAAAAAGATAAAGAATTATTAACTCTTACTTCAATATTAGATAAAAATATTGATAAGAATAATGTTGTTTATAACTTACTAAAACCACTACCTCTAAAAGGTGCAAATGGTTCAACTATTATTTGGAGTAGTTCTAATACAGATGTTATTACTCAAGAAGGTGATGTAATAAGAGATTCTTCATCAGATAAGACAGTAACATTTACCGCAACAATTACTCATGGTGATGGTGAAAATAAAGTTACTGAAACAAAAGAGTTTATTATAACTGTTCTTCAAAATAAAATAGAAGAAGAAAACAATAATAGCTTTGTAAGTGCAACTCAAACAGATACAAAAGTAGAAGTAACAACTACAAAAGATGGACAAGAGTCAAAAACACAATCAACATTTGCAGATACTATAAAAGGTCTTGTTGAAAATATTGTCTCTCAAGAAAGTGTAAAAAGTGTTATAGAACTTGCAGAAAAGATAGTAAATGTATATCTAAATACGGATGGTACTTCTCAGTCAACAATTGAAACAAAAGATGGTAAAAGTGCTTCTATGAAAACACAAGGTAAAAGTTCAACTACAAATGTAGATGGTGAAGGAAATATTGAATCATCTTCAAGTACAAATAGTGGAACAGTAAAACTTAGACTAAATAGTGATGGTTCGGTAACTCATGTAGTAGAAAATACTTTAGAAGGTAAAACATCAACAGCAAGTTCATCAATAGAGGGTTCAAATGTAGAATCAGATAAAGATGGAAATGTAGAAACAACATCAGAAGTAAAAAAAGATGGATATGTATATAAAGCAGTTGTATCAACTAATACAACAGGTGAAACTACAACTAAATTCGTAAGAGTTAACTTGTCAACAGGTGAGCAAGATGATGTAGATAATACAGTATCTTCAAATACACCATTCCAAGCAGGAAATGAAGTTACAATTACTGAAGACGATGATGGAAACTTATATATAAAAACAACAACGCCACTAGATGGTAGCTTAGAGATTGAGTAAGGATAAAAGTATGAAAAAGATATATTCAATAGTATTACTAATAGCAGTAGCCTTAGGGTTCACTGCTTGTGGAGGAGGTGGAGGAAGTTCTTCATCTTTTAAAAACGCAATAGTAGATATAAATGTTTCTTGTGTAGCAAGTCCAAGCTCAAATGACTTTGATACTTATGTGACATTGTATAGTGGAGATAAAATAGTAAATGATGAAGCAGGAACACTTGTGACAACTTATCATAATGTAAATGGTGAGAAAAAAGTTTGCCTAAATAGTGGTAAAGCACATATAGTAAGAAAGTAGGATAATTTTATGAAAAAAATATTAATAAGCACAATATCTTCAACACTTTTAGTTACAAGTTTAAGTGCAAATAGTTCTGAAAAGAATCTATTTGCATCTATTCAATATGGTTTTACTCATATAAATAATGATAAAAAAGATACAGCAGGAACAGTAAGCTTAATAGAAGAACAAGATAGTAGTTCTGAAAGTGTAAACCTAGAGTTTGGATATGAGTATAGTAAAAATATAGATTTGTCAGTAAACTATCAACTGGTTTCAAGTGATGATGTAGATTTAAATAATATATATTTGCAATCAAAATATAAGTTTGAAAATAAAAACTTTACACCATATGTAGGAGCAATATTAGGCTACTCAGAACTTAAATGGAATAAAGCCCCAATAAATACTTTAAATAATGATACAAAATCAAGCTCATATATAGTAGGAGCAAATGCAGGAATACTATATCCTATGTCAAATAGCACAGACTTAGTTTTAAACTATACATTAGCATATATGGGACATAAAGCAGAACTTTCAACTACTTCTACGAATAATGCAGATTTAAAGCATGATTTATTAAATACAGTATCGTTTGGTATAAGATTTAATTTTTAATAATATTATAGTGAGAATAAGAAGTAAGAGTTTAACTCTTGCTTCTTCTTATAAAATATTTAGTTGATGGGCAAAGTCAGCTGCAATTCTTTCGTAGTTTCTTACATCAAGTAATCTTTTTTGACCATTTACTCCCACTTGTGCTACTTCATCTTTGTTTAGTCCTAAAATATAATCAAGTTTTTCTTTTATATCTTTTTTAGTAAAGTTACTAAACCAAGCACTTTTATCATCTTCAAAAATTGAGCTGTTATTTTCATTTTTTGACATAATACATGGTACAGCTGATGAATAATAATCAAGTACTTTCATAGGTGTTGATGAGTTAAATAGTGAAATTTCAGGAAGTAGTCCTATTCCTATATCAGCTTTTGCGATTAATTCTAAAAGTTCACCTTTTGTTTTTGCATTATAAATTTCAATATGATCTTCTATATCTTTATATTTTGATATTAAGTCTTTTGCATACTCAGGGTCTTTTGTAGAAATCATAAGTTTATATGTTCCATCACTTAACTCACTAAAAGCATCTAGTATAGTCTCAAACTCTCTTAATTTATCAAGTGTTCCAGCGTAGAAAAATCTCTTTTCAATGCCTTCATGTTGAATATTTTCTCTTAAAACATCAGGGTCTATTGCAGATGGAATTACAAAAGTTCTTGTTTTTACATCTTTGAAATAGTCATTTTTCATTTGAATTGATGTTGGAAGGAAAATATCACATTCATTGATAAGTGAAGTTTCTGTAAATGTTTTGATTTTATTGTTTATTACATCTAAAAAGTTAACTTTTTTATTTGCTTCATCAGTTTGAATTTTAGCAATTCTTTTTGGAAAAGATAGTCTAAAAGCCAATTTGAAATTGCCAGTTTTTCTAAATTTTAGTGCATCTTTTAGTATTTCTGTGTCATTTCTAACAGCTACTACTTCATATTGCTCTAATTTGTAGCCATTTTTTTCTAACTCTTCAATTGGATTTTTTTTAAACTTATTTGGAAGAATTAATTTATTTTCATTTTTTACTTCAAATTCTGTTGTGAACTTTGAAAAATAAACAATATCAATCTCAAAGTGTTTATTTAAATATTTTTCAAATAAAGGGCCAATAAAACTATGTTCGTGATACTCTTCTTGGTCAGTAATATATAAGAACTTACTCACTTGCTACTCCTTAAATTTTTATATTTAAGATAGTAGCAAATAAGTATCGCATTAAAAGAGCATAAATATTATTTGTTTATTTTCCTAAATCGTAACTCTGCAACTAAAGTTGCTACTAAAATTAACACTGCTCCAAAAATTTGAATTTGTGTAAGTATCTCTCCACCTGCAAAATATCCATACACAGCAGCACTTACAGGCTCCATTGTAAAAATTACAGCTGTCTTTGTAGCTGTTGTAAACTGTTGCATATATGTTTGAATTAAAAAAGCATAAACTGTTGCAAACACAGCTGTTACAATTACAGCTTTAAAAAAGTTATAGTCATATGGTAAATCAAATGTTTTATCATCTAAACACAGTGAAAATATAAGTGATAAAATAGCAACTGTTGTAAACTGCACTAGTACTAAAACAAACACATTTACTTTTACTGAAAACTTTCCAGTAAAGATAATATGTAAAGCAAATAATACAGCACAAATTAAAGTAAGAAATTCACCAATCCCAAGAGTTAACGTTCCACTCATAGTAAGTAAATATAAACCCACAACTGCTATAAGTGAAGCGACAAATACATTTTTTCTTACATGGTCTTTAAATATAAAATAAGCCAAGAAAGGAACACATATTACATTAAGCCCTGTAATAAAAGCTACAATTGAACTTTTTGTAAAACTAAGCCCAAAGGTTTGTGTGGCAAAAGCTGAAAAAAGTATAAGTCCTAAAGTAATACCAAAAACTACAGTTTGAGTATTTGTTTCTTTCAAAAATTTATAAGCAATAATAAACATTAAAAGTGAAGCAAGTGCAAATCTAAAAAATAAAAAAGCGTAAACAGGTGTAGTATTTATGGCTTCTTGAACCATTAAAAAAGTTACACCCCAAGCAATAGCAACTGTTAAAAGTAATAAATCTGCTCTATATTCATAAAGTTTTGATTTAGTCATAAAATCTCCTAAAAAATAAAAGTGAGATTATATCACTTTATATACAATTTATTTATATAAATGGTATAAAATTTACATATAATAAACAGTTAATGTAACTTTAAAACTATTTTCAGTAATATTTAAGCTTCAATCAAAAAAGAGAGAGTATATGAGTGATAATATAATTTCAATGACAAATATCGATAAATACTATGATGATTTCCATGTTTTAAAAAAAATTAATTTTAATGTAAAACAAGGTGAAATTGTTGTGGTTTGTGGTCCTTCAGGATCTGGTAAATCAACTTTAATTAGATGTATAAATGGACTTGAAGAGATAGATTCAGGTGAAATTATAGTGGATGATATTGATATTCATGCTAGTAAAAAGAATCTAAAAGAGATTAGAAGTGAAGTGGGAATGGTATTCCAACACTTCAATTTATTTCCACATTTAACAATTTTAGAAAATATTACAATTGCACCAACACTTGTAAAAAACATGTCTAAAGCAGAAGTTTCAAAAGTAGCTATGGGATTACTTGAAAAAGTAAAACTTGAACACAAAGCCCACTCTTATCCAGCTGATTTATCAGGTGGACAGAAACAAAGAGTTGCAATTGCAAGAAGTTTAGCAATGAAACCAAAAGTAATATTATTTGATGAACCTACATCAGCCTTAGACCCAGAGACAATTGGGGATGTATTATCTGTTATGAAAGACTTAGCAAAAGAGAACTTTACACTTGTTTGTGTAACTCATGAAATGGGTTTTGCAAAAGAAGTAGGTGATAGAATTGTATTTATGGATGAGGGAATAATCGTAGAAGAGAATACTCCTGATGAGTTCTTCAATAACCCAGAATCTCCAAGAGCTAAAAAGTTCTTAAATGAAATCTTAGTTCACTAAAAATATAAAAATTAGAAATTAAAAAATAGGAAAGAAAAAAGAATGATAAAAAAGATTGTAGCTTTATTTTTATTAGTAGTATCAACATCTGTTTTTGCAGATGATATAAACCTTTGGAAAAAATCAACATTAAACAAGATAGTTCAAAAAGGTGAGCTAGTTGTTGCCTTAGAGCCTGGTTATATGCCTTTTGAAATGAAAGATAAAAGAGGAAGAATTATAGGTTATGATGTTGATATTGCAAAAGCAATGGCCAAAGCAATGGGTGTAAAACTAAAAATAGAAGAAACAGCATTTGATGGAATTATTGCTGGATTACTTACAAATAAATATGACATCATCATTTCAGGTATGACTATTACTCAACAAAGAAACTTAAAGATTAACTTTTCAGACCCATACATCGTTGTGGGGCAAACTATTTTATTAAATAAACAATATCAAAATGAGATTAAAACTTCTAAAGACCTAGATAATGAAAAGTACACAATCACTGCTGTTTTAGGTCAAACAGGAGAAATTGCTGCAAGAAAGTTTTTCAAAAATGCGAAAGTTGTTACATTTGAAACAGAAAGTGAAGCTGTATCAGAAGTTTTAAGTGGAAGAGCAGCAGCATTTGTAAATGACCAACCATACAATACAGTGTTTATGGATGGTAAAGGTAAAGATAAGTTAGTTCATATGGATAAACCTTTAACTTATGAGCCTTTAGCATTTGCTATTAGAAAAGGTGACCCAGACTTTTTAAACTGGTTAAATAACTTTCTAAGACAAATTAAAGAGGATAAAGTAGTAAATTTACATGAAAAACTATATCAAAAATGGTTTGTAGATACAAAATGGCTTCAAAGAGTACAGTAAGTCAATCTTAAATTAAGGAGAGAGATAAGATGAAAAGTATAAAAAAATTGTTAGTTGCAATATTTGCAATCAGTGCATTTGCAAGTGTTAGTTCATTTGCTGATGATATTAATCTATGGAAGAAATCTACGTTAAATCAGATTTTACAAAGAGGGGAATTACAAGTTTGTTTAGAGCCTGGATATATGCCTTTTGAGATGAAAGATAAAAGAGGTAGAATCATAGGTTATGATGTAGATATGGCTAAGAGAATGGCTAAAGAAATGGGTGTTAAGTTAAGTCTTAAGCCAACTGCATGGGATGGTATTATTGCTGCACTTGTAACTGGTAAATGTGATATTATTATGTCAGGTATGACTATTACTCAACAAAGAAACTTAAAAATCAATTTTGCTGACCCATACGTTGTTGTAGGTCAAACAATTATGATGAAAAAAGAGTTACAAGGGAAGATTAAATCTGCAAAAGATTTAGATAAACCTGAGTATACAGTAGTTACTAAACTTGGAGTTACAGGTGAAGTTGCAACTAGAAAATTCTTTAAAAATGCAAAGATTATTACATTTGAAACAGAAGCAGATGCTGCTAGTGAAGTTTTAAATGGAAAAGCTGATGCAATCGTTTATGACCAACCTTACAATATTTTATTTATGAGTGATAAAGGTAAAGGAAGATTAGTTCACCTTGATACACCTTTAACTTATGAGCCATTAGGGTGGGCTATTAGAAAAGGTGACCCAGATTTCTTAAACTGGTTAAACAATTTCTTAAGACAAGTGAAAGAAGACAAAGTAGTAGATTTCTACAACAAATTAAACCAAAAGTGGCTTAAAGATACTGACTGGTTAAAAAGAGTTCAATAATAAATGGCAAGAAAAGAATCGTGGACACAAAATAAAAATCTAGGGCATTTAATCGCCCTAGCATTTTATCTAGCAGTAGGATACTTTTTCTATTTAGCAGCAGCTAATATGAATTATGTATGGAAGTGGAACTCTGTTCCTAAGTATTTTGCTTATGAGCAAACAATAAATGTTGAAGCTCCTATAGATGGAAAACTAGTATTGGAAGATGGCAAGTACTACATTGACGGTGATGACAAAGTAGAACTTAAAAATTTAGATAGTAGTTTTTTATTTGATTATGAAGTTGGAAATGATGTATATCAATATGATTATATTGCTTCAAAAACTGAAACAAAAGCAGGACCTATTTTAAATGGACTTTGGGTAACACTAAAAATCTCATTTTTAGCTGCAATACTTACTTTTGTAATTGGTATTGTTGTAGCAATGATGAAGTTATCACCTCTTGTATTTTTAAGAGATATTGCGTCCGTTTATATTACTATTGTTAGGGGTACACCTTTACTTGTTCAAATATTCCTATTCTATTTTATAGTTGCGAATATTTTTGAGCTTGATAGATTTGTAGCAGGTGTATTATCACTTGGTATTTTCTTTGGTGCTTATATGGCGGAGATTTTAAGAGGGGCAATTCAATCAATAGATAAAGGGCAGTTAGAAGCTGCTAATTCACTTGGTATTTCTAAATATCAAGCTATGAGATATATTATCTTACCTCAAGCTTTTAAAAGAGCTTTACCAACATTAGTTGGTGAAATGATTGCACTTATAAAAGACTCATCTTTAGTATCTGTTATTGCTATTACAGACTTAACTAAAGTTGGTAAAGAAATTGTTGCTAACACTTTTTCTCCCTTTGAAACATGGATAGTTATAGCACTTCTTTATTTATGTATAACTTCAACTTTAAGTTATGTAGGACATAGATTAGAGAAGAGAATGCAAGCAAAAGGCGGGATGAGTTAATTGGAATTCATTTCTACTTTCTTACAACAATCAATAACATTCTTTGCTATTATGGACCCAATAGGGATTAGTGCAATCGCACTATCTTTATTGAGTACAAATATTACAAAAACGCAAGTGTCAACTGTTGCGTATAAATCAACACTTACTATTATAATCGCATTTTTTGTGGTAATACTATTTGGTGAAGCTATACTAAAACTATTTGGGATTGATGAAAACTCACTTAAAGTTATGGGTGGATTAGTTCTTATTCTTATGGCTATTTCTATGGTTAGTGGACCATCAAAACCTAAAAATAATGATAATAGTAAAGAAGAAGAAAAAAATGATGAAGAATTAGCAATTATTCCTATTGGAATTCCAATTGCTTTTGGTACAGGTCTTTTTACTACAATTATCATTTTTAAGCACCAAGCTGAAACTTTTTTGGATTTAGTATCAATTGCCTTAGCCTTTTTAGTAAATGCAGCTTTATTTTATATTATTTTAAAAAACTCAATTTATATCAAAAAATATTTAGGTCTTACAGGACAAAATATTATTACAAAACTTATGGGTTTAATAGTTGGAGCTATTGCAGTTCAGTTTATAGTAAGTGGTATAGTTAACCTTGCAAAAGGTTACTGGGGTGCTTGATATATATCTAAAGGGCTTTATTGTAACTATCTCTTTAATAGTTGCAATAGGAGCTCAAAATGCCTATGTATTAAAACTTGGACTTTTAAGACAGTATGTATGGGTAGCTGTTTTAATTTGTGTAATCTCTGATGTTTTACTTATCTCAGCAGGTGTTTTAGGACTTGGCTTTTTTATAAAAGGTAATCAACTTTTAATCAACTCAATTGCTATAATAGGAATAGTTTTTTTAAGTGTTTATGCACTTTTATCTTTTAAATCTGCTTTTAAAAATGAAAGCATGAAAATTGATGATGAAATAAAAACAAATCCTTTAAAAAAAGTAATAACTATGCTTTTAGTTTTTACTTTCTTAAATCCTCATACATATCTTGATACAGTTCTTCTAATAGGTGGAATTGGAGCAAATGTAGAAGATAGTATGAAAGTATACTTTCTACTAGGAGCTGTTAGTGCTTCTGCTTTTTGGTTTACACTTTTAGGTTTTGGAGCAAGAGCTTTAATACCTTTATTTAAAAAACCAATTACTTGGAAAATACTTGATATTCTTATTGGTATTTTAATGCTTGTAATTGCATATTCTTTAATAGATTTAATTACATTTTAGTTATCATATTATCATTGAAAAGGTGATAATATGAATAACTCTAGCGTTGAAAAAATAGCTTGTTTTACTACTGTTCTTGATCCATATAATGGAATAACAATTGATGCAAAAGATTTACCAAACTCTAAAGAAGAGTTTGAGTTAAATCTTGATTTTCTAATAGAAGAAACAATAAATAAAAGAAATTTAATTTGGATATATATAGATATAAAAAGATCTGATTTTATTCCAATTACAACAAAAAAAGGTTTTTTCTTTCATTCATGTGATGAAGATTATATCTTAGTCGTAAAGAGACTAAAAGAAAATGCTATAGTGCCAACATCTGCAAATCATACTTTAGGAGTAGGTGCAGTTGTGATAAATGATAAGAAAGAACTTTTAGTTATAAAAGAGAAAATTTCAACTATAGGCTTTAAACTTCCAGGTGGGCACATAGATAATTGTGAGATGATTTCTACCGCTTGTGTAAGAGAGGTTTTAGAAGAGACTGGAATCCATGTAGAGTTTGAGTCTATAATATCATTAGGACATTTTTATCCCCATCAATTTCACAAATCAAACTTGTATGTACTTTGTTTAGCAAAACCACTATCTTTTGAGATAAATATACAAGATACAGAAGAGATAGTTGATGCAAAGTGGGTTAAAATAGAAGAGTACTTAGAAGATGAAACAGTACTTGCTTATTCAAAAGCAGTAGTTATGGCATCTTTAGAGTACCAAGGTTTTAAACTTGCAAATCATCAAACACTGTGTCATATAAAAAGAGATTTTGAGCTGTTTTTCCCAATTGAAAGATAGATATTGTATAATACTTTTTTAAATTATAAAGGAAATAAATGAAAACTATAATATCAACTAATGACGCTCCATCAGCAATTGGACCATATAATCAAGCAACAGCATTTGAAAAGCTAGTATTTTTATCAGGACAAATTCCATTAGACCCAAAAACTATGGAATTAGTTGGAGAAGATGATGTACAAGCACAAACTAGACAAGTTATGGAAAATTTAAAAGCAGTATTAGAAGAAGCAAATTCTTCTTTTGACAATGTTTTAAAAACTACTTGTTACTTATCTGATATGGATAACTTTGTAGCATTTAATGAAATCTATGCAGAATACTTCGGTGCAGATGACGCACCAGCAAGAGCTACAGTAGCCGTAAGAACTTTACCTAAAAATGTTTTAGTTGAAGTGGATGCTATTGCATTTAAAAACTAGAGATTTATCTCTAGTTTTTAAGTTCAAATATTAAGTTTAAAAAAATATGGAATGAATCATATCATAAAAAGTAAAGGTATTAAACAGAATATAGATAATATTAATACACCCCAAGTTAAACTTTTGAAATCATTGTCTGGTAGTATCGGTTTATCATATGGGTAACGCTCCCATAATTTACTAGGAAGTGTAAGTGGTTCTGTATATTTACTCAATGCACCTTCTTGAATTAATGTATCTATCCATTCTTGATATGTTGTATTTGATTTTAACCAAGTTTTATACTTTATTTTTTTATATAATTCACTTAACCAAATTAAAGGCATTATAAGTAAAAATAGCCCATACATGAAAATTGAAAACCACCATATAGCTGTTTGAAGAGGTTGTGGTAACTTTGAATATAGTGAAGTTTCGGTATTTAATTTCTCTATTTCTAATGTATTGTATGTAATTTCAGAATTTATAATTTCTCTGTCATTTGTAATTAATTGAGGATCTGATTTTTCTTCTAATTGTTCAACGTATACAATTATTTCAATTGATTCTTTTGGTTTCCACTGTAAAAAAGATACATATATATTATTATTTGAAATTTTCATTTTAAAAGGTAGCTTATTATTTCTATTCTCTATTTCTAAGATTTTAAATTTATTATTTAATTCAAAAGAGATATTTTCTTTTATAATATTTTTTTTACTTCCTTCACCGATTATTATTTCATTACCTATATTAGTGATAACATAATGAAGCTTCCATAGGGATTTAACTTCCTTGTCTTTATAATTATATTTTGCATTTAATCCTTCAATTGATGGTAGTCTTGTAAGATTATCTTTTGATATAGTTTTTATTTCAAGAATGGGTTTCGTTTCATAAAACTGTAAGTAAAGACCTGCAATTGTTGCTAAACCTGCAATAATAGTTACAAAAGTTAAAATATAATTTATAAATTTTTTCATGGCTTCCTAACGAAATAATTTTTAATATAATACATTAATATCAATAATATAATTATTAAAACTCATATTTTTAATGATAATCCAACTCTTTGTTTCTGTAAATCAACACTTATAACTTTTATTTTCTCTAAGTTTTGATTGATACTTAAAACTTCACTTGGGTGATTAATTCTTTTATTGCTTATTTGTGAGATATGAAGTAGGGCATCATTTTTTAGTCCTATATCTACAAATGCTCCGAAGTCTGTGATGTTTCTTACTATTCCACTTAAGACAAAGCCTTCTTTTAACTCTTCTATTGAGCATACATCACTTGCAAACTGTACTTGGTTGAAGTTTTCTCTTATATCAAAGCCTGGTTTTTTAAGCTCTTCTATTATATCTTTTAGTTTTAGTGGCGTTGTGTTTAGCTCTTTTGATATTTGTTGTATTTGTGTATCTAGTATCTCTTCTACTTTATATGAAGTTTGTAGCTTTTTTACTAGCTCATAATCTTCTGGGTGAATTGCTGTATTATCTAGTATAGACTTTCCATCTTTTATTCTTAAAAATCCTACTGCTTGGATATATGCTTTTTCACCTATACCTTTTACTTTTAAAAGTTCTTTTTTACTTGTAAACTTTGTGATTTTTTCTCTATGTTCTACTATGTTTTTTGCTAGTTTTTCACTAATACCTGAGATAAAAGAGAGTAGTTTATATGAAGCTGAGTTTAAATCAACACCTACTTTATTTACTAAATCAACTGTTGTATTTTCTAGCTTTATAGCTAACTCTTTTTGATTTACATCGTGTTGATATTGTCCTATTCCTAGTGATTTTGGGTCGATTTTTACAAGTGCTGCCATTGGGTCTCTAAGTCTTTGGGCTATTGAGATAGCTCCTCTTATTGTAACATCAAGATTTGGGTATTCTTCTATTGCTATTTTAGATGCAGAGTATACACTTGCACCTATTTCACTAACTATTGCATAGTTTATATCTAAGCTATTTTCTTTTATAAGATTAGCTATAAAAGAGGCTGTTTCCCTTGATGCTGTTCCATTTCCTATGGCTATTGCAGTGATGTTATGCTTTTTTATTAGTTCAAGTACTACTTTTGAAGAGTTCTTTATATCCTCTTTTGGTTTTGTTGGATAGATTACATTTGAGTCTAGGTATTGTCCGTTTTTGTCTATCACTGCTAACTTACAACCTGTTTTAAATCCTGGGTCCATACCTAATATTACTTGATTTATAAGTGGTGCTGTTTGAAGCAGTTCTTTTAGGTTTTTTCCAAAAAGCTCAATGGCTTCCTTGTTTGCTTTTTCTTTTAAGTTTGCTATTGCTTCTCTTTTTAAAGTTGGAAGAAGAAGTCTTTTAAGACCATCTTTATAGGCTTCAAAAACTATGTCTTTTGAACTGTTTGCCCATGATGGGATTTTGTATTTTTTGATATTTTCTAATATATGTTTTTCATCAATATCTACTTTTATGCTTAGCTGTTTTTCGCTTACAGCTCTTAAAATAGCAAGAGTTCTATGTGATTTGATATATTTTATTTTTTCATTTTGACCTGCAAAACTTGAATAAACACCATTTTTATCAAACTCTTTTGCTTCTTTTATTTCTAAGTTTCCCCAGTTTGAAATGATGTTTCTAATAATCTCTTTTGATTTAAAATCATCTGCGTATCTTTGGGCTATTATGTCTTTTGCACCTTGTATTGCATCATTAGTTGATTTTATAGTTTTATTTTGAAATTGTTTTGCTTTTTGTTCTATCTCTTCTTTTGTGTATTTTAGACATTGGATTATATTTGCTAAAGGTTCTAAGCCATTTTCTATTGCAGCACTTGTTCTTGAAGATTTTTTATCTTTAAAAGGTGTATATATATCTTCTAAGGCTTGAAGTGTAATGGCTTCTTTTATTTGTTTTTCTACTTTTTCACTAAGGAAATTTTTTTCTTTTAGAAGATTTGAAATCTCTTCTTTTCTATTTAGTAGTTTTAATGAATAGTTGTAAGTTTCTTCAAAAATTCTTAACTCTTCATCTGTAGCACCACCTGTAAAATCTTTTCTATATCGTGCAATAAATGGAATAGTACAACCTTCTTCAAGAAGGTTGATTATATTTGAGATTGATTTTGAACTAAGTTTTGTTTTTTCTTGTATTAAAGTTGTTAATTGATTAGTCAAGTACAACTTCCTTGAAGTCACTTCTAGTATCTTTTAAAGGTTTATTGCTTTGAGCTCTTACAGTATATACAAAAGATATTTTTGCTTCATCTGTTTTATTTTTACTTGCATGGTGAAGTGTTTTACAGTGAAAAAGTACAACATCACCTTTTTTTAGATTTTTATGAGTTTTATTAGCAATGATTTTTTTATTTTCTTCATGTTCATCTAAAAAGTTTGAGTTCTCATCAAAACAATCTTTACAAAATTTTATTTTGTGACTTCTGGGAATAAATTCTAATAAACCATTATCTAAGAACTCATCACCTAAACTTAGCCATACAGATACTAAGTTATCTCCCTCAAAATGCCAGTATCTTCTATCTTGATGCCAATAAGTTCTAGTACTTTCATGGGGAAGTTTTGTCATGATTGAGTTATGGTGGGCTAGTGTTAAAACAGGTGTGTCATTTAGTACTTGTTTTAAAACTGGTCTTATTTCTTTATTTGTCATCCACTCTTTGAAAATATCTTCTCTATCATAAACTTGTCTTAGTCTTCTAACAGTGATATTTTCATCACTTACTTGCATATACTCTTGCTCTGTTTCAATAGGAGCTTGTTTTGAGATTAAGTGCTCTTTTGCTTTTTCTAAAATCTCATCACAAAGTTTTTCATCTGCGAAGTTTTCAATGATTAAAAAACCATTTTCATTAAACTCTTCTAGTTGTTGTTGTGTTAGTTGCATTTATTACTCTTAATAGCTAATTTATTTGTATTATAGTCAAAAAAGGATTTCTATTAGTTTATTTATCAGAAACAATGTATATATTTCTATTTTATTATAAGTTAAAATTATATTTATAAAATCATTTTTAATTATAAAATAAGTTTTAGACTATATAATGAAATCACAATTTTTAAGGAGTTTAAATGAAAAGATTATTAGTTGCTTTAATAGCGAGTATGTTTTTAATGGGTGCAAATTTATTTGCAAATGATACAAAAGGTTTAAATGTAATTTTAACATCAAAAGATGCACAAACACAGCAAATGGCAATGGTTTTATCAATGATGACTTTAAAACAAGAAAAAGAAGTAAAAATGACTCTTTGTTCAAGTGCTGGGGATTTAGCTGTAAAAGGTAAAAAAAGTACAGTTTTAAAACCAATGAATAAATCACCAAAAATGATGTTACAAGCTATTATGAAAAAAGGTGCACAAGTTCAAGTTTGCCCACTTTATTTACCAAATGCAAATCTAAAAGAAGATGTATTATTAAATGGAATTACAGTTGCTAAACCACCAAAGGTTGCAGCTTCATTACTTGACTCAAACTACACTACATTAAGCTACTAAGTAAAATTACAAATGGGTTTTTTAACTCATTTGTAGAAAAAATATTGCAAAAAAAACTTTTATTTATAGTATAATATCCTTACGAATTTAAAATAAGGATATTAAAGTGCATATTGCATTTATTATTGAAAACTGGGCTAATATAGAGCCTCTAAAAAGTTCAACTCTAGCAGTTATAAAAGAGTGTATGCAAAGAGGACATAAAGTCTCTGTTTTATATACATTTGATTTAACTGTAAGAAATAATATTGTTCATGGTTTTGCAAAAAACCTTAAAATTGAAGGTAAAATACCAGAATCAGCAACAGCTTTTTATAAAAAAATTACTTATGATATTAAGCTTACAGCTTTACATGCTTTTGATTGTATTATGATAAGAAAGGATCCTCCAATTTCACCATTGGTTTTCAACTTCTTAGATTCTGTGAAAAATGAGACATTAATAATAAATGATATTGATGGTATTAGAAAAGCAAATAATAAACTTTATACTACAACTTTTCATGACCCATCAAATACATATCTTCCTAAAACTCATGTATCTGGAAGTAAAAAATACATAAAGAAAATCATTGAAGAATCAGAAGAAGAAAAGATGATATTAAAACCTCTTGATGGTTCAGGTGGAAGAGGAGTTATCGTATTAGAAAAAAATGCCACATCAAATATTAACTCTTTGCTTGATTTTTATATTGATGATTCAGGTGAAAACTATGTAATTTTACAAGAGTATATTCATGGAGCAGAAGATGGTGATGTAAGAGTTATTATGCTTGATGGAAAAGCAATTGGAGCTTATCATAGAAAACCAGCAGATGGTGAACATAGAGCAAACATCCAAACAGGAGGAACAGCTCACAAATATACACTTACAGAATCACAAAAGAAAATTTGTGCAAAAGTGGGTAAAAAATTAGCTTCTGATGGTATTTTCTTTGCAGGACTTGATATGATTGGTGATAAAATTTTGGAAGTGAATGTTTTAAATCCAGGTGGAATTACAAATATTAACAAACTTTCAAAATTAAAACTTCATAAAAATGTTGTTGATTTTATTGAAGAAAAAGTTCATGAAAGAACTGAAAAAAGAGCTGAGTTAGAGTACTTATTAAAAAGGCTTAGCGAGTTAAGAGAGTAAGTAAATTTTTACTTACTCAATAGAATTTTATCTGTTAGTATAGCAAGTTCTCTATCTTTTAGTTTATATGTACAACCTATTAAAGTGCTTAAGTCGATATTGTTTTCTAACATAATATTTGCAGCACTTTGATAATCCCCTTTTATTTTAATCAAAAATACAATTTGTTCAATTAGAACTTTTATTTGTGGGCTTATATTAAAATTAACACTCATAATTTCTACTTTAATTTAAAATTGCATCATGCCATTGAACTAAAGATATTCTTCTACCATCTTCTACTTTTTTTACTTCATGACAAAATATTGGATTACTTGGAAATATAATCATCTGACCAGCTTTAGGTTTGATAGTAATATTATCACCATTTTTATCGAATAAAAAATTAAATACCAATTCTCCTGCTTTAAAACTCATGTTATCATGTATTTCTTCACTATAAGATGTAGTAAAAAGAACGCTTGAAAGTTTTCTATTTCTTGCTACGGGTTTAAATGCAATTAGTTTTTTATTTTCATAAATCATACTTGAATCATCACTATGCATAGAGTAAAAAGAATCCTTTAAATACTCTAATACTTGTAGTTTTGAAAAACTCGTTAAACATAACTTAAAATAATCTTCTATTTGTGCTTGATGTTGTTTGAATTTTTTATTGTATATTTCTAAATGACTTTTTTTTAGTTTATAAATATTTGTCTTTCTAATATTTTCATTTAATTCTCTACTTGGATAAGTATCTAGTGTTTTTAACTTTGCCTTTTCATAGTCAAAACTATTTATTAGGTCATAATTTATTAAAAGATACTCTTCTTTAGATAAAAAATCATCAATTATTAAAAATGGATAATCATAATAACTATTTGGAATAAGTTTAGTTTCTAAATCAAGTTCAAATAGAAACTTTGAACAGAACACATTATTACTGATTTGTATACTATTTTTATCTAATATATTAGACAATGTTTTTTCAATTTTCATTTTATTTCTTTTTTATTTAAGATATTTTATTACATAGTCTGCAAATTCTGTAAGGTCATGTAGTTTTAATTTTTGTGTTCGTGATACTATGTTTTCAAAAGATATTTGGTGTTGTTGCATAAGCTTATATGCACCGTCATAGTTTTTTCTTTTTACATTAAAAACTATGTCATATATAGTTTCAATGATAGGATCTTCTATCATGTAACCATCAATATATTTATCTAAAAATACAATTGACAATTTTAATCTCCATATTAATATAAAATAAGAGCTTTATTTAGTAAAATTATAAACTATAAATCTATGAATATAGCTGAAAGTAAACTTAAAGTGACTTTACTACTTACAAGAGCCTATTTAAAGAGACTTCCTTAAATTCAAATTATAAATTGCAAAACTCTTTTTCATCGTAAGTATTAATAAAAATCCTAAAAAAGTCATACTTGACAATATTAATCATATATAAATACTTTCTATAAATACTATAAAAATAGCTTTTTGGATATACTTTATTAAATTAATCAAGATTAATATTAATGACATTTTTAGAAAAAGTAGCTATAATGACAATAAATTTTGATATATTAAGTTAATAGATATTTAATTCAGGAGAATAATATGGCAGAAAAAGAGTTATCAGCTTTAGAGCAGTTAAAGGCTTCAAGAAACCCTT
This sequence comes from Arcobacter roscoffensis, assembly GCF_024267655.1. NCBI lineage: Bacteria > Pseudomonadati > Campylobacterota > Epsilonproteobacteria > Campylobacterales > Arcobacteraceae > Arcobacter > Arcobacter roscoffensis. The sequence goes on along the minus strand of NZ_CP100595.1, from coordinate 2,672,249 downwards.
TAAGAGTAGTAGATGATATGTTTAAACAAGCAAAAGAAGGTGTACCTTTAAAAGATGAATACATTGGACTTTTAAAATGGTATGGTATGTATCCACATATTAATGCTGAGGGTACAGAAGATAAAGCATACTTTATGAAAAGAATTAAATTAACAGATGCAAAAATGACAACTGAGCAATTAGATGTAATGGCTAAAATCGGTCAAGACTATGCACAAGGTTTAGTTGATTTTACAGATAGACAAAATGTACAGTTTCACTTTATAGAAATCAAAGACATTCCTGCAATTTTTGAACTATTAGATTCTGTTGGTTTAACATCAAGAATGGCATCAGGTGATGGACCAAGACCTATTATGACTTCACCTCTTGGTGGAATTGATCCAAATGAGATTATAGATGCAAGTATTATCGCAAAAGAAGTTGATACTTATTTTGATGAAAATGAAGATAGATTCTGTAACTTCCCAAGAAAATATAAAATTGGTGTTTCAGGATGTTCTACTCATGCAGCAGCTCATGAGATTCAAGATGTAGCGTTTACTGCATTTAAAGATGAAAATGGCGAAGTTTTATTTGACTTAACACTTGCAGGTGGACTTTCAAAATCTAAGCAAATTGCATATAGAGCAAATAGATATGTAAAACCTGAGCAAGTTAAAGATGTGGCTATTGTATGTGCTGAAATTTTTAGAGATAATGGAAACAGACATAACAGAAACAAAGCAAGAGTTAGACACTTAGTTAATGAGTGGGGATTAGAAAAGTTTGTAGCAGAAATTGAGTCAAAACTTGGATACTCTTTACAAGAAGGTTTAGTTGAACCAAAAATTACTCCTATGGAAGATAGACATCAGTTTGGAATTCATAAGGCTAAAAATGAAGGTGAATCATTTGTCGGATTTGCTACAAACTCAGGTAGAGTTGCAGGTGTTGACTTCAAAGCTATGGCTGACATTTGTAAAAAATATAATGCAGGTGGTATTGCTTTAACTTCTACTCAAAACTTTATTGTATATGGTGTAAAAGATGAAGTTGCTCAAAATTTAGCAGACGAATTTGATGCACTTGGCTATCCATATGCACCATCAGTATTTAGAGCAAGACTTCAATCATGTACAGGAAGAGAGTTCTGTAAGTTTGGTATTACTGAAACTAAAGAATATGCTAAAAAAGTTGTAGTTGAACTTGAAGAGAAAAACCCAGATTTCAATGAAGCTGTAATGATTGCTATTTCAGGATGTGGAAATGGTTGTTCTCAACCACAAATTTCTGATATAGGTTTAGTTGGAACTAAAGTTAGAGATGAAGATGGAAATAGAGTTGAAGGTTATGATGTACTTCTTGGTGGTCACTTAGAAGGTGAAAAAGGAAGTAGAATAGCACATAAAGCAGGCGTAAAAGTAGAAGCTACAAAAGTAGTTGATTTTATTTCTGATTTAGTAAGTGCTTATAAAACTGATAACTTAGGTCAAGCTACATTTAAAGACTATTTAAACACAGTAGAATTAGATAAATAGAAGGTTTTCCTTCTATTTAATTTTCTTAGTAAAGCTTCCCAAACCTATCCATATATAAAAGATAGACTCTTAAATCAAACTCCACTTGGTGATAATCTTCCATCATAAATGTACATAAATTATAAAAAGCTTTATCATGCTCTTTTTGTTTTAAATGAGCTAATTCATGAACTACAATCATTTCCAAAAATTTTTCAGGTGTATTTTTAAATAAAGTCGCAACTCTTATTTCATTTTTTGCTTTTAGTTTATTGCCTTGAACTCTTGATACAAAAGTATGCATGCCTAAAGCATTATTTATTACATTTATTTTTCCATCATATAAAACTTTTGAGATTTGGTATTTTTTGAAGTATTGGTTTTTTAGTTCATTTACATATTCATATAAGGCTTTGTCAGATTTGACTGTATGAGCTGTTGGGTATTTTGATTTTATGTATTTATCAAGTTTGTTTTGTTCAAGAAGAGTTTTTATCTGTTCTTGTAGGTTTGCTGGGTAGTGTTGTAAATATTTCATTGAAGTATTATATTAAAACTATTTGTTATAATTCATTAGATTAAAGGAAAAAATAGAAATAATGGAAATACTAAATACAAAAAGATTAATTTTAAGAACTATGAGAGTAGAAGATTTTGATATTTTACATGAAAAAATATTTTCAAATACTAAGGTAGTAGAAAATACTTTTGGTTCATCAGGTTTTTCAAAAGAAGAAACAAAAGAGTTTTTAAAAAATAAAGGAAATTTTGACAAAAATACTGGACTTTCAGTATTAATAGAAAAAGAGAAGCAAAGTATAATAGGTTTAGCTGGTATCTTATCTTGTGATTATTTGGATGAACAAGATTATGAAATAGGCTTTATTTTAGAAGAAAAATCTTGGGGTAAAGGCTATGCAAAAGAAATTGGATTAGAGCAAATAGAGCAGATAAAAGGTCTTGGACAGAAAAGAGCCATAGCTGCTGCTGCAAAAGATAATCTATCTTCACATAAGGCCTTAAGTTCACTTGGCTTTAAACTTGAAAAAACAGCTTACGATGAGATAAGAGGGGAAAGAGTAATTTACTCTTTGAAGTTTTAATAAAAGAAGATTAGATTTCTTCTTTTATTTTTTCTAAGTGATTTATTTTTTCGTGATATTCATTTTCTTTATTTCTTACAAACTTGATTCTATCTTCATTTATTTCTAAATACTGCTCTTTTGAGTATTTCACAATTTTATATAAATAGTTTCTTTTTGAAGTTAAAAAGTCTTCAATCTTTTCAAATCCAAAGTTTGCTTTTAACTTTGTAAGTATTTGATCTTCTCTTGGATGTTGAATAGCAAATCTAGTAGGTTCTTTTTTATAAAGGTCTTCTGATTCTTGTATTTGCTGTTCAAAATGAGCAATTGTTGCTTGAGTAGTTTGAATATAAGAGTATGAAAAGCACCGTTAAAATAAGCAAATTTCTTTCTTAAAGCAGAGATATTTTCTAAAATTGCTCTATGGTATGATCTTAATACATTTTCATATACTTTAGCAGCAAAATGTCTAGTGTTTGAGAACTCTAAATCAGAAGCTATTTCTCTATGTTTTCTGATAAGTTCATAAGGCTCTTGCCATTTAGCTACTTCGCTTTTTATAGTTCTGTAAACCTCTCTAAATGCTTCATCTGTGTTTAATTCTATATTTTTTAAAAGTTTGATTGACCTTTTAAACATTTTATCTATTTTTTGATCATCGTAGAATAGATTTTTATAAATATTATCTGCATCAATCCAATATGTTTCATACTCAATTTTTTCAATTTTCTCAGATTTTAAGAAGCCACCTTGTGACTCTTCAAATCTGTAAGCTTTTTTTCTTTTGATATTTTTATATGTTTCATGAGCCATTTTTTCCATAATAGTTTCTAATGAGTTATAAATAGTAAATAGTTCTTTTGAGTATTTCTTATGAATATTATCTAAGGCTTCTACAACATCATTTTCACAATCTTTTAGTATATTACTTAAGGCATCATATACCCCAATAATAGTTTGATACTCTTTGATTAAAATATCACAAATACCTTTTAAATCTTTTTTAATTGCATACTCTTTTGATTCTTGAGCTTTTGGTCTTATAGTATGCTCAATAAAGTCTAAAACTTCTTGAATATTTGAATCATGTAAAAGCTTCATATTTGAAGTAATATCTTGGTACTTAATCTCTTTTATTTGTTTTTGAAACTCATCATATCTTTGTCTAAAAAACTCAAGTGAAGTACAATCTAAATTTTCATTTAGTTCAGTTTTGAACTCTTTTAAAACTTTCTCAACACTGTTTTCAATAAGTACTGATTTATGATGTGCTCTTGAGTCAAGTGCCATTTTTGCTGAAATTGGAGTTACTTGAGCAAAGTATTTTGCAAACTTTTCTTTTACATAGTTTGTAGTTGTTTCAATTTGTTCTTGAGAAAATTTATCTTTTTGATTTAATACACATAAAGTTTTATCTTTAAAGTGAGCCATGTATTCATCTAAAATGTCAGCTTCTGATTTCTTTCCTGCATTATCAATTAATGTAAGCCAAATAATACCACCTACATCTCTTAAAACTTTTCTTGTTGTATCTGTATCACTTTGAGACTGAGAGTTAAGACCTGGTGTATCAACAAAAGAGATTTCTTTTAAAATATCCATAGGAGCATAAAGTGTAAGATATTTTATATCTTGCATCTCGTCTTGTCTTTGATCTGTAAAATCAGCAATAGCTTCAATAGGAGCATATTCATGAGCACCTGAGTAATATGTGATTTTTAATTTATACTCTTCACCATAGTTAATAAAATTTACCTTTGATGTAACAGGTGTAATACCAGTTGGTAAGATATTTCTAGAAAGTAGGGCATTTAAGAAAGTTGATTTACCTGCTGAAAATTGACCAGTAATAGCTACTTCCATTGGGTATCTTGCTCTTCTAATTTGTTTTTTTAAAATACCTTCTAGTTGTCTTGATGGTAAAAACTTTTCATTTAGTAGTTTGTCTTGAACTTTCTTTATATCACCAACTAAACCACTTTCATAAACTACTTCTTTTTTTGTATAAGTATCTTTAAATTCATTAATAAAGTTATCTAATATATTTATTGCTTTACTCATTAGTGTAGTCCTTTTACATTAGATAAAATATTATCTAGTTTTTTTATCTTCTTATGAATTTCAATTGATTGTTCAGCTCTATTTTCATTGTTTTGTTCAAATGATTCAATTTGATTTTGTAGAATTTTTTCATCATTTTCAAGCTTTTGCTCAAAGGCTTTTAATGGAGCATTTAGTGTTTCAAAAAATGATTCAACTAATAAAGTAGAAACTTTTTTTGCTTTAGATTTTATATCTTCTTCTATTGCTTTAAATTGTCCTTTTATAAAACCTTCTATTTGTCTATCTAGTTCATTTAGCTTTTTCTCTTTTGCTTTTGATACAGCTTGAGTTATTTGATTTACTAAAACTTCATTATTTGATGTTAAGAAACCTGTTTTAAAGTCATCTTGAAAAAATCCTCTTGCATCAAAGTTATCATTTTTGTGACCTATTGAAAAACCAAAATCATGATATTTCTGCTCACATTGTTCACCAATAGTTTGAGATTTTTTGATAAATTTATATCTATAATCTCTAATTACATCAATAATTCCATCTTTGATTGCTGTTTCAACAATTACTTTAATTCTTGAGTTTTCAGGTTTTTTTCTAAACTTTTCAAAAGAGTATCTCACATCTGAAATAACTCTTTGTTTTATTACAGTTTGTAAATCTATAAGCTCACTTTGTAAAAATGTTTCAAGGGAATCAATATAGTTTTTTGAATCATTTTTATAAAAGTTGATATCTTCTTTCATTGCAGTAAAAATTCTTTCATTTACAGCTTTTTTCTTATTGAAATCTTCAAGTTCTTTATTTAGCTCTTCCTTGGATTTTGATAAAAGTTTCATCTCGTAATTTAAAGCATTTGTTTGTTTTTCTATAGTTCTTGCTAATTGAGTTTTAGAAGATTGTACAATTAACTCACTTTTTTGTGAGTTTGAACCAAAAAGTGTCTCTTTTAAGTAGTCTTCAATTTCTAAAATTCCAGTATCTTCAATAGTAAATCCAGCATCTAAAGCTTCTTGTTCTCTACCTGTTCTATGAAGTAAAGCCATTTTTCCTGAAATTGGTATAAACTTGATAGTTTTTAGTATGTAGTCTAGCTGTGAATCTTTGTTTTGAGCTTTTAGCTGTCTTTTTATAGATGATTTTGTATATTCAATAACTTCTTGAAGTTGTTCTTTTGAAACTGTATCAGCTCTTGTAATAACTATTAAAAGTTTTGAAATATTTTGATAAAGTAGGGCATCAATAATAAATTCTACATCTTTTAAAGTTGCACTTTGAGATACATTCATTAGGTGAAGCATCATATCACATGCTGAAATATACTCTTTTGTAATCTCTTCTCTTTGAATAACTGGATCATCAAGTCCTGGAGTATCAACTATTTCTATACCATCTGATAAAAACTCTAAATTTGAACCTAATTCAACATATTTTACAAGATTACATTTCTTTCCACTAGCTTCTGCTGATGTATAACTTGATAAATCATTTATATCAACTTCATCATATCTTGACTCTTCTTTTATATAGTCTTTTAAAGAATCACCAAAGATTCTATTTGTTTCATTTACATAATCTTTCATAGAGTCTAACTCAGCAGCAGAACTTTCTATTCTAGACCATTCATTTTTATTCCAATAAAATACTTTTGCATTTTCTGTAGGATTGTGTTTTACAATAGTTAAGTTTGCAGTTTCTGGAACTACTGCACTTCCTAGAATTTCTCTTCCCATAAGTGCATTTAACATAGTAGATTTACCAGCGTTCATTACACCTGTAATACCAATAGAGAATTTCTGATTATTTAAGTAGTTTTTACATTCATCTAGTTCATTATTAATCTCATCATTTGAATTTTCATTTTTTAATTCATTAATAAACTCTTCAAGAGATGATTTAAGCTCTATAAATGTTGATTTATATTCAAGCTCATCTTCATCACTATAGCTTGAATCACTATCATCAATATCAAGCTCTTGATAATCAAATAATGAACTAAGTTTAGTGTAGTTTTCTTGATTTATAATACCATTATTATTTAAGTGTTCAAAAGAGTTGTGAAGTACATCAATATATGATTTTTCTTTATTCTCTTGAATATTTTCAACTATATTGTGTTGTAAGTGGTTTAATTCACTTATATTTTGTGGTGTTGCCACATTTAATTTATTACATAGTTTCTCAAAAGATTTTAATTTAATAAATCTCTCATACTCTTTTCTTGATGCACTTAAAATTAAGGCATAAATACTAAAAGTTTCTTCATCTATTAAAGTATCAATTGGTTCTACATTTAAATTTTGTTCAAACGTAATACCATGATAAAGTAAAAAGTAGTCATTTGCTAAGCTCATTATATATCTCCCTAAAATACAAAAAGTTAAATATCAAATGAAATTGATACTTAACTTTTTCTACTTATATAATGAATAAAACAAAAGAGGTAATCCTCTTTTGTTATTATCTTAATGCTACTAGTTTTCTTCTTAAGTAAGCAATTTTATTTTGTAATGGTAAGTGTTTTGGACAATGGTCTTCACACGCCATTAAAGACATACAACCAAAGATACCATCATCATCACCGATTAACTCATAGAAATCTTCAGCAGTTCTCTTATCATGAGGGTCAACTTCAAATCTAGCAACTCTGTTTAATCCAACAGGTCCTACGAAGTCTGGTCTCATAAGTTTTGTACCACAAGAAGCAACACAAATACCACATTCGATACATCTATCAAGTTCGAAAGTTTCATTTGCTACTTCTGGCTCAATTCTTTCTTCCATTTTTGCAATATCAACTTCTTCACCATTATCAACAATCCAAGATTGAACTCTCTTAGACATTGCATCCATCCATTTACCAGTGTTTACAGATAAATCTTTGATAAGTTCAAATGCAGGCATTGGCATTAATTGGATTTTTCCAGTTGGATAGTTAGCAATTAGTGTTCTACAAGCAAGTGCAGGTTTACCATTTACTACCATACCACAAGAACCACAAATACCAGCTCTACATACGAAGTCAAATGATAAATCTGGGTCATGCTCTTCTCTAATTTTTGTTAATGCAATGAAAAGAGTCATACCTGGAGTCTCTTCTAATTTATAGTCTACGAAGTGAGGTTTTGAAACCTTACTTCTTGGATTAAATTTAAGAACTGATATAGTTATTTCTCTACCTTTTTCAACGCTCATTATTTGTCTCCTGCTCTTTCATTTTTCTCTTTATAGTTCATTGGTAAATCAAAAGGCATTAAGGCATCTTGAATCTCATGTCTATCTTTACCTTCAGCTTCTAGTTTTTCAGTAATAGAGTCAACTTCTTCTTGTCTCTTAATAGAAAGCTCATTTTCAATAATCATACCCTTAGCACCATAACCTCTAAATGCTGGAGGCATTTCCATTTTCATAATATCTAAATCAGCATATTCAATAGTTGGTTCTAATTCATCAGGATTTGGCCATGAACATAATGTTCTATTCATCCAGTTAGCATCATCTCTTTTTAGATAATCTTCTCTATAGTGTGCCCCTCTAGATTCAGTTCTATCTCTAGCACCCTTAGCAACACAAAGTGCTACCTTAAGCATTTTAGGAACTCTATAAGCTTCTTCTAATTCTGGGTTACCAGCTCTTTCTTTAGATTTAACAGTAATTTGTTTAGTTTTTGCTAATAGCTCTTTTAATTCTTCAACTGCTGCTTTTAATGGCTCACCAGATCTAAAGATACCAACTTGGTCATCCATAATATCTTGCATTCTTCTTTTAATTCTAAAGATGTCTTCATTTCCAGTGTAAGAAAGGATTTCTTCTAAGTAAGCATCTTGCTCATCAATGAACTTTTGAACAGTAGAAGTAGGAATAGTAACATCGTTTTCTAAACAATAATCAGCAAAGTAATTACCAATAATCATACCAGCAACAACTGTTTCAGATACTGAGTTTCCACCAAGTCTGTTAAATCCATGCATATCCCAACATGAAGCTTCACCACAAGCAAATAAACCATTTAATCTTGTTGCTTCACCAGTTGGTTTAGTTCTAATTCCACCCATAGAGTAATGTTGCATTGGTCTAACTGGAGCCCAACCTTTTTTACCCTCATCAGCAGGATCAATACCATTAAAGATTTGACAAATTTCTTGTACATCTCTTAAGTTCTTTTCAATATGCTCTCTACCAAGAATAGAAATATCTAACCATACATGCTCACCATATGGAGAAGGAACACCTTTACCATTTCTGATGTGCTCAATCATTCTTCTAGAAACAACGTCTCTTGAAGCAAGTTCTTTTTTCTCTGGCTCGTAATCTGGCATAAATCTATGACCATCAACATCTCTTAATATACCACCATCACCTCTACATCCTTCTGTTAATAAAATACCAGATGGAACAATTGGAGTTGGGTGGAACTGTACAGCTTCCATATTTGATAATGTTGCAATACCAGTTTCTAAAGCAATAGCTGCACCAGTACCTTCACAGATAACTGCATTTGTTGTTTGTCTAAATACTCTTCCGTATCCACCAGTTGCAATACAAGTTCCTTTTGAAACGTAAGCTTCTAATTCACCAGTAATTAAATCTCTAACTACAGCACCATAACATCTTCCATCTTCATGGATTAATGATAATGCTTCTTTTCTATCTCTAATATCAACGTCATGCTTTAAAGCTTCATTTGCAACACCAAATAACATTGTATGTCCAGTTGCATCAGCTGTATAACATGTTCTCCATTTTTTAGTACCACCAAAATCTCTTGAAGTAATTAGACCATGTCTATCTTCTTCTTCAGTAATAGTAGTTTTCTTTGCATTGATAACTGCTTCTCTTGTTCCAGATTCAACCCTAGACCAAGGCACACCCCATGAAGCTAATTCTCTAATAGCTTTTGGTGCAGTATGTACGAACATTCTTGCAACTTCTTGGTCACATCCCCAGTCAGAACCTTTTACAGTATCAGCAAAGTGTAAATCTTCATTGTCTCCGTCAGACATTTTCGAGTTACCTAATGAAGCTTGCATACCACCTTGAGCAGCAGCTGAGTGTGATCTTTTAACTGGAACTAAAGATAAAACAATAGCGTTTAATCCTTTCTTTTGTGCAGCAACAGCAGCTCTAAGACCAGCTAGACCACCACCAATTACTAACGCATCACAGTAATTAATTTTCATTACGCAATTCCTCCAATAGTTTTATTTGGCATTTTGTATTCCATTACTTTTGCAGTTGGTTGATATTTGTTACCAACATTATTGTTGTTAACTTGATCAATACCAATTTTCATGTAAGCTGCAAGTGAAGCAAATCCTAACACTAAGAAGAATACAGTTAATCCCCATTTAACTTTTTTAAGTTTTACTCTGTTTTCTCTTGGGTTGTCTCCGTCAAACCATCCCCATTTTACACATAGTCTGTAAAGACCAATTGTTCCGTGTAATTCAACAGCTAATAAAAGTAAAATATATAATGGCCACATCCACTCAGACCAGATTCTATCAGCAGAAGCGTAAGGTCCAATATCAGCAGAGTTAGTCATGATGATATATAAGTGTACAGAACCTAAGAAGAACATAGCAAAACCTGTTCCTGCTTGTGTAAACCATAATTTTGTATCATCGTGATTCATATGTTTAGCGTGAGCTTTCATAACTTGGTACTGTTTAAAGTTACCAGGTAACTTTCTCATACCTAAACCTGCGTGTGCAATAAATACAACAAAAATTACAGCAGCTGCAATTGTTACTAATAATGGGTTTCCACCCTCAAAAATGAAACTAGCCTCTAAAAGCTTTGTTACTGTGTACATGAAGTCTTCTGAAATTAATATCGAAGATACTAATAACATGTGAGCCCACATGAATAATGCTAAGAATAATCCTGTCGCACTTTGAAGATAATCAAGCTTCGCAGGTAATCTACTCTTTCTTCCCTCAACCGTTTTACCTAAATAACCTTCTATTAGGTCACTCATTTCCTATCCTTTCTTGTGATTTAGATTATATGAATAATAGCAATATAATAGCTAAAGGGCTCTTGTTTTTTGATTAGATACGATACAGCATATTTGAATGATATTTTTATGATAAAAGTTTTGAGGTGTATACCGAGCCCAATAAAAGGGCTCTTGAGAGGTGTAAATTAATTTTTACTTAGAAAATCAATTTAATTTGTCTTGTTACTATATGATACAACTATTTTATAAACAATGACTGTACTGCTGTTTGTGCTAATGTAATAATTTGATCAATGTTCATTGCAGGTATAAAGAATACAATAGCAGAACCAATTCCACCTAAAACAGTCAAGATTGCAACAAATGCAATTGCATATGTTGAAACCCTTTTATCATTGAACTCTTTTGAAACACATTCTTGCTTTGTTGGGTAAAAATACATCATTGCAATTAGTTTGAAATAGTAGTAAACTGAAACTATTGTTGCAATAACTGCTAAGATAGTGAGACCTACATATCCTGCATGAATCGCTTCTGTGAATACGTAAAATTTACCAATAAATCCTATTGTTGATGGTATTCCAGCAAGTGAAAATAAGAAGATAGTCATCATTGCAGCTAAGAAAGGTCTCTCTTTTGCTAAACCTTTGAAATCATCATATGTTACTCTTACATTTGTTTCTGAAATAATATGAGATGCTAAACCAAATGCACCAAGTGCAGATAATAAATAAGCAATTAAATAAAACATTGTTGCATATGCTGAATCAATGTTGATGATTTCACCATCTTTATAGCTTAATGCAATAAATGCTAAAAGTAAGTAACCTGTGTGCACTATAGAAGATGCTGCTAACATTTTTTTTATTATTTGTTGAGTAACTGCCAACCATGTACCAAAAACTAATGTAAATACAATAATCACAGATAATATAGTATCCCAAAAATCAATAGTAAATCCAAGATGTTGTAAAAATGCTCTTAGAAAAAATGAGAATATGGCAATTTTAAACGTAGATGCCATATACGCAGTAATAACCATTGGTGCACCTCTATAAACATCAAGAACCCATGATTGAAAAGGAAATGCTGCAATTTTAAATAAAAATGTAAATAAAATAAGAGTAAGTCCAATATATACTAAAACCATATTCTCATCACTTGCACTTGCAATAAATGTTGCTATTTCATTTAAGTTTGTACTTGCAGTTGCTCCATATACTAAAACTAAACCTAATAAGTAAAATGCTCCAATAAATGAGCCTAAAACTAAATACTTGAAAATCGCTTCAACTCTTTTTGAATCATCGCTGTTGTATCCAACCATAATGTATACAGAAAATGATGCTACTTCTAAAGCTACATAAGCAGTAATAAGCTCATTTGAGTGTCCTAATAACATCATTCCAAATAATGCAAAAAGTAAAATACAGAAAAATTCACCTTTAAAGTATGACCTATGTTGGAAGTAGTGCTCACCAATAAGTAGTGTTAAAAGTGTTCCTGAAATTAGCAAAATATTAAAAAAGTTTGAGAATGAATCAAAAACTAAAGTATTATAAAAAAGCTCATTATAAGGTTGTGCTTTATATAAAGTTCCTAAATCTGCTAAAGAAAAACCTAAAGCAACAATCAAAAATATAGAAGCAACAACTATAAAGTTTTTAACTGAATATTTTTCATACATACTCATTATCATTAGTGTCAATGCACCAAGTAATACTGTTAATGCTGGGATTAAATAGATAAATTGACTCATTTTGTTGCTCCAATTTGTAATATGTCATTTAAGTAGTGAGTAACTGTTGGCTCAAACTTATCCATGAATATTTCAGGATAAAACCCCATTAGAAATACTAAAAATACCCAAGGTGCAAGTCCAACAATCTCTTTGATTTTTAAATCTCTCATTTTTACAGTAGCTGAACCCTCAGGTCTATCTTGCAAAATTGCTCTTTGAAACATCCATAACATATATGAAGCCCCAATTATTACTGTTAGTGCTGAGATATATCCTAATGTATGATTAAACTCATAAATACCAAATATAATTAAAAGTTCTGATACAAAACCATTTGTTCCTGGAAGTCCTACATTTGCAAAAAGCATAATGGCAAAAATAAATGTAAAAATCGGTGCTTGTTTAGCAATACCACCTAAATCTTTAATAGTTTTAAAGCCTGTTTCTTCTTGGAGTAATCCAATAAGTAAAAATAAGGCACCTGTTGCAATTGCATGAGCAATTATTAAATAAAGTGCTCCATTAATTCCATATTCATTAAGTGAAAAAATACCAGCAGCTATAAAGCTTAAGTGTGATGCTGATGAATATGCAAACATTCTTTTTATATCATCTTGCATAAGTGCAGCTATACCAAAATAGATTAAACCAAATAGACCAATAGCTACAAACCAAGCTGAAAATTCAACATAAATATCTGGGAAAATTGGAATCATAAATCTTACAATTGCATAAACACCAAGTTTTGCCATAATCGAAGATAATAAAAATACTGCACCAGTTGGAGCATTTTTGTATGTTTCCATAATCCAAGTATGAAGAGGAAAAATAGGAATTTTAATAGCAAATGCAGCAAGGAAACCTAAAAATAACCAAACCTTTTCGCTATATCCTAGAGTTGTAATTTTTGTTAGTTCATCATATGCAAAAGACCAAAATCCAAACTCATTATAGTATGCAACACCTAGATATAAAATGGCAATAAACATTAAAAGTGAACCAACCATAGTATAAACAGTCACTTTTATAGTTGTAAATACTTTATTTCCAAATCCATATTGACCTATAAGTAAAAATACAGGTAATAACATGATTTCCCAAAAGAAATAGAAAAGTACAACATCAAGTGAAAGTAGAGTTCCTGTTACACCTGTTTGAACTAATAGCATATTAATCCAGTAACCTTTTGTTTTACCTTCCCATAAAAGAAGATAAGAAGTAGGAACTAAGATAGCAATCATCATCAAAATAGTAAGTGAGAAACCATCTAAACCAATATAATAGTTTATACCATATGTAGAAATCCAAGGAACATTTGTAACAAATTGCATACCAGCACTTGGTTCAAACTCAATATAGATTTTTAAAACTAAAGCTAGAATAACAGTAGTAGTTAAAAATGCGATATTTCTAATTGTATTAACATCTCTTGTTGTAAGCATTAATCCAAATGCAACAACAGCAGGTAAAAATATAATAAATGAAAGAATATCTGAACTCATACTATAATCCTAGTGTATTAATTAAATAGATAAATACGCATGTCATACCAACTAGCATAAACACTGCATAAAATCTTACGTTTGCATTTTGTATCATTGCAACTTTTTTACCTATATTTATAAATGTTTTAGATGAATTCATGATAAAGCCATCAATGATTTTATCATCTAAAACTTTATCAATAAATACAGATAGCTTTTTTGATGTTTTTACAAAAACAGTATCGTATATTTCATCAACATAGAATTTATTACCAATAAGACCAATTTCTTCTTCTGGTTTTTCCACATCAAAGTTTGCATATTTTTTGTATGCAACAAAAATTCCACCAACAGCAACTGCAACAGATAAGACAATCAGTATCCATTCAACTGCATGACTCATATGAATTGTTTTAGAATTTAATTGACTAAGCCAAGAGTCAACTTGTGCTTCTCCTCCAAAAATAGGAGCTAAGTTTAAGTATCCTGCAAAAACGGCTCCAACTGCAAGTAGAAGAAGTGGTATAGTTATAGTTTTAGATGTATAAACGTATTCAACTTTATGTTTAGTAGGGGCTACAAAAACTATGAAGTACATTCTAAACATATAAAATGCTGTTAAGAAAGCTGTTCCTAAAGCAATAAGCCAAATTAGATATTGACCTTCTTGGAATGCAGCTGCTAAAATTGCATCTTTTGAGAAGAATCCTGAGAAGAAAGGTATACCTGAAATTGCAATAACCCCAATTAGAAAAGTAAATTTGATAATCGGAAGTTGGGCTCTATGTTGTGCTATTTCAAAAATATTTTGTTTATGATGAAGGGCTATTATAATACCACCTGCACCCATAAATAGCATTGCTTTAAAGAAAGCATGTGTAAATACATGAAATAAACCAGCTGAATAAAAACCAAGACCAACAGCTATAAACATATATCCTAATTGACTCATAGTTGAATAAGCAAGAATTTTCTTAATATCTGTTTGTCTTGTAGCAATTATTGCAGCAAGTAGGGCTGAAAATGCACCAATATAAGCTATAAATAAACCTATTTCTTCAGTTCCCACATATATAAAGTGGAATCTTGCAACCATATATACACCAGCTGTTACCATAGTTGCTGCGTGAATTAATGCAGAAATTGGTGTAGGTCCTGCCATAGCATCTGGAAGCCAAACATATAAAGGGATTTGTGCTGATTTACCCATAGCTCCTACAAATAATAAAAAGCCTGATAACACTAACATTTCACTTGAAGCATTTGAAATATTACTTTCTAAAGAAGCAAAAGATAAATCAACTCCACCTAAAGCAAAAAATAGTGTTACAACACCAAGTAAGAAACCAAAATCTCCAACTCTATTTACTATAAAAGCTTTATTTGCTGCAATAACATTTTCTTTTTTACCATAGTAGAATTTGATTAAAAGGTATGAACAAACTCCAACACCTTCCCATCCAATAAATAGAATAATTGGATTATCTGCTAAAACTAAAATAAGCATTGATGCTAAGAAAAGATTGAAATATGCGAAGAATTTACCAAAGCCATTGTCACCTCTCATATATCCTATTGCATAAATATGAATTAACCATCCTACAAAAGTTACAAACATTGACATGAAAATAGATAAGTTATCACCTAATAGAGCCATATCGATGTTCAGTTTATCAATATTTAACCAAGTAAATAAATGCTGTGAAAAAGTGATACCTTCTTCTTTCATTTGTAAGAACAGTGTTAATGTGATTAAAAATGAGATAAAAGGCGTTATACATCCAATTAAACTAAAAGTTAGTTCTGAAATAGGCTTTCTTTTTATATGATAAAAATATAAAGCACCAAGTAATATTGAACCTAATAAAGGAGATAATATAATCCATACTAAAAGTGATGTACTCATGACTTCTCTCCTTGTGATAAGGTATTAAATATATCAGAATCAAGAGATTTTCTTGATCTATATAAAAGAATTATTACAGATAAGAAAATAGCAGCTTCAGCAGCTGCAATTGCAATAACCATTATTGTGATAATTTGTGGATCCATATCAAAATGATACCTAGCAAATGTAACTAAGAATAGATTTACTCCATTTAGCATCATTTCAATTGACATATAAATTACAAATACATTTCTTCTTGCAATAACTCCAATCACACCAAGTGAGAAAAGCATCATTGATACAAAGGCATAAGATGTTAATGAAATCATGATTCCTCTCCTTGTGAGTTAATCTCATTGTGAACTTTTGATTTTCTTTTTTTAGCTAATACTACTGAACCAATTAAAGCTATTAGAAGTAAAATTGAAATAAGTTCAAAGGCAACTAACCAATTATCAAAAAGTTGAATACCAATTGGTTTTATATCTCCAAAATCAGTATCTGAAATACCTAAATCTTTTTTTGGAAGTTTTGCTACAGCACTTATAATTAAATAGTTTAAAGGAACCATAATTACTGCACCAATTGCTATGTTTTGGAATTTTTTAGGCTCTTTTGGTAGGTCTTCTTCTTTAATATTTAAGAACATTAAAATAAATAGAATCAGAGTCATAATAGCACCTGCATAAACTATTATTTGAACTAAAAATAAAAAAGTTGCATTTAAAAGTGCAAATAATCCTGCAACACTTAACATCGAGATTAGAACTCCTAGTGCACTATACATAGGATTTGCATAAACTATCATAGCAACTGCACCTAATATAGCTAACAATGATAAGCCAATAAATACTAAATCAATCATCACTTAAGTCCTTTGCTCTTTCATTTTTCATTAAAGCTTTTTTATCTAAAACAAAATCTTCTCTTTTAGAACCTGTAAAAGAAAAAATTCCTGTATCCATTCTAATGGCATCACAAGGACAAGCTTCAACACAATATCCACAAAATACACACTCTAAAAGATCAATCTTAAACTCTTTTGGTCTCTTTTCAGCTTTATCATCAAATCTTTCTTCTGCATCTATAAATATACACTCAGCAGGACATGCTGTTGCACACATATAACAAGCAACACATTTTTCACTTTCATCTTCCCATTTTGTAAGTCTATGAACACCTCTATATCTTTCAGTTAAATCATCAGGTTGAACTTCAGGATATTGCATAGTTTTTAAGTTGTCTATATCTTTTAAATTTTTAGTGAAGTGTCTAAGTGTTGTTTTCATTCCTCCTGCAATAGCAGGTAAATATAGCCTGTCTTTAAACGACTTACCATGTCTTTTTACTACTTTGATTCCCATTTTAACTTCCTACTACTATAAAAGTTGCAGTTAAGATTACATTTAAAAGTGCTAATGGAATTAAAACTTTCCATCCTAACATTTGTAATTGGTCATATCTAAACCTTAAAACTGTCCATCTAACCCAAATATATAAAAAGGCAACTAAGAAAAATTTAACTAAGAATGTTCCAATTTGTAAAATTGCTGTAACAATATTTATTCCATTTGTTCCAAGACCTGTGATTAAGAATATTGCTAAAAGACCAAGTATGATTAAACAAATAGACCAAAAGGCAATAGTTAAAATTTTTGTTTCTTTTTCTCTTCTTTTATCACCCATACCAACTGTTTTATTGTTTTTCTTCATCCATTTTGTAAAGATAAATATCTTTATTGGAAGTAAAATCATAATAGCTGCTATTACATAGTTTATATTACTATGTATAGTTTGTGTATCAAGCCAAGGAATTTGATAACCACCAAAAAATAAAGTTACAATAATAGCTGATGAAGCAGACATCGCAGCATATTCACCAACTTGAAAAAGTCCAAATCTCATAGCCGAATACTCAGTATGATAACCTGCAACAATTTCAGATTCACCCTCAGCTATATCAAAAGGAGCTCTATTTGTTTCAGCAAAAGCACATACTATAAAAATAATAGCAGCAAGCGGTTGAATAAAAATACCCCACATTGGAATCACACCAAGGAAAGTTCCAGCTTGTGCATTTACAATATCAGTTAAATGAATTGAACCATATGAAATAACCATAGACACTACGGCTAAAGTTAAAGCAACTTCATAAGAAATAACCTGTGCACTTGCTCTAATAGAACCTAAAAGTCCATATTTATTTTGAGAAGCATATCCCCCAAGAATTATTCCATAAATTGATAGTCCAGCAAAAGCTAAAAACCACATGATACCTAGTTCATTTGGAATAGCTGACATAATATGTGACTCTCCATCTATTATTAAAACATCAGCAAAGGGTATAGTTGCAAATGTTAAAAAAGAACAGAAAAATACAATTGCAGGTGCAATAGAGAAGAAAAACTTATATTTTATATGTGATGGAGTAAAGTCTTCTTTAAAGATAAGTTTTAGCATATCTGCAAAACTTTGAATAAGACCACCAAGTCTTAAAGGACCTATATTACATCTATTTGGACCAGTTCTATCTTGCATAAGTCCAGATATTCTTCTTTCCCACCATACAAAAAGTGGAGTTAAACCTACAGCAAGTAGTGATGCTATGGATATATTTATCATTGTTATTGTTATACTACTCATAGCGTTCCTTTTGAAATCATTTCTTTTAAATGCTCAATTACAGAAGTAACTGTTTCCATAGGTTCATTTTTATTCATTTGTGAAATGACTTTTTGTTTCACACCCTCACAGTTAATATATGTACCACTTTTTTCATAAAATGATGCAATAGGAATAGCTATATTTGAATAACTTATAGTTAAACAATGATGACTATATAAAGATACAACTTTTTTATCTTTTAATAGTTCACTTCTATTTTCAAAGTAGTGATTATCTATTATTACAACTGTGCTAGATTCTTTTAAAGATTTATTGAAAAATTCTTCTGTTTCATCTATACCTATTTCTTTGAAAGAGGCTCTATTAGCAGTTCTATCATTTGTTTTTAGATAATCATCTTTGAAGTTTTCATCATATGTATCTGGGTCATATCCTGAAACATTAGCATTTATTTTTGAAGCTAAGTTATTGATGTTTGACATTTCTTCATAAGAAAGATTTGCACTTAATACAAAAAGAGTACTTTTTGATGTTGATAACTCTTTAAATAAGTTTGTAATTGTATTACTTAGATTTGATGACTCTTTATTTAAAAGTGGTGTTTCAAATCTATTTTGATTTTCATTGTGATAAGATAATCTTCCTTCATCACATATAAACCAACCATTTACATTTTTATTTACTCTTGGTCTAAATCTGTAGATCTTATCATCTTCATATTTCTCTTTTCTATGATCTACATAGATATTACACCCTTTTGAACATCCATTACAAATTGCATTAAAAGTTTCTAAGAACCAAACTCTTTGTTTAAATCTAAAGTCCTTTGAAGTTAATGCTCCAACAGGACATAAGTCTACTACATTCATTGCATATGGATTTGATAGGGGACGACCAGGAAATATACCAATAGTTGAGTGGTCAGATCTATCTATTACTCCTAACTCACCAGTTTTAGTAATATCTTTACAAAATCTAACACATCTAGTACAAAGTACACATCTTTCTTCATCAAGCATTACATTTGAGCCTAAGTCAACTCTTTTTCTATGCTTATTTTTATTATCTACATTTATTCTTGATTCATAGAATCCTGATTCCATATAGTAATCTTGAAGTTTGCACTCTCCTGCTTGATCACAAGTAGGACAGTCAATAGGGTGATTTATAAGTTCAAGTTCTAGAATATCTCGTCTAACTTTTTCAATATTCTCACCTTTTGTTCTTACAACCATTCCATCTTTTACAGGAGTGTCACAGGCAATCTGAGGTCTTTTTTGACCTTCGATTTCAACCATACACATCCTACAGTTGCCATCTTTACCAAGTGCTTGGTGATAACAAAAATGAGGTATGTGAATATTCTCATCCAATAATTTATCAATTAACAAGCTTCCCTTGGAAGCTTGCATTTGGGCACCATTGACTGTAATTTCTATCATTTCACTCATGAGTATTATCCCCTTACACTTTGTGTTTATTTTTTAATAGTTTAACTATTAGTTTCCTGTATATAATTGTCTTGGTCTAGCAATTTTATGTTTAGGATCTTGTTTTAACTCAGACCATTGAGAAATCCAACCTGGAATTCTTCCTATAACAAAAATTGGAGTAAACATTTCTACTGGAATTTTAAGTGCAGTTAAAATTACACCTGAATAGAAGTCAATATTTGGGTAAAGACCTCTATCTTTGAAGTAATCATCATTTAATGCTGCTTTTTCAACAGCTGCTGCTACATCTAATAATTTAGAGTCTAAGTTTAACTCTTCTTTTAGTTTATCTTGAAGACCTTTTAATACTTCAGCTCTTGGATCTCTATTTTTATAAACTCTATGTCCGAATCCCATTAATCTAAATGGATCGTTTCTATCTTTAGCTTTTGCAATGTAAGTTGGTACATTTTTAACATCACCAATTAATTTTAATTGATCCATTACTTTTTCATTTGCACCACCATGAGCAGAACCCCATAAAGCTGCAATACCAGATGCAATAGATACATAAGGGTGAGCCTCTGTTGAACCAACATTTCTAACTGTAGTAGTAGAAGCATTTTGTTCATGATCAGCATGTAAAGTTAAAATTGCATCTAAAGCATCAACTTCAACTTGTTTGATTTCTTCATTTTGTCCATCACCTAAGTACTTCATATTTCCACCTGGATAAGCTCTTAACATATATAAGAAGTTTTCAGTGAAATATCTATTTACATCTGGGTAAATTAGAGGAGTTCCTATTGATTTTCTATAAGCCATAGCTGCAATAGTAGGTATTTTAGCTAAGATTCTTCTTCTCATAGTTTTGAATTCTTCTTCATCTTCTAAGTTTAAGTGGTCTTTATAGAAAGTTGATAATGCCATAGTTGCTGCACCCATTGTTGCCATTGGATGTGCTCCATCTGGGAAACCAGCAAAAATTTTAATTAAACCTTCATTTAAGAATGATCTATGTCTAATCTCTAAATCAAAGTTTTTTGATTCAGCTTCAGATGGTAATCTTCCCATCATTAATAAGTGACAAACATCAAGGTATGAGTGCTTTCCAGCTAATTCTGTAATTTCATAACCTCTATATCTTAACTCTGAATTCTCACCGTCAATAAATGTGATTTTAGATTCACAAGAAGCAGTTGATGTGTATCCTGGATCATAAGTAAACATTCCAGAATCTTTATAAAAAGTTGAAATATCAACAACGCTTGGTCCTCTTGTCCCATCTATAATATTGTATTCATACTTATCACCATTTCTATTATCAGTAAGTGTCATAGTATTTTTTGCCATTAATTTCTCCTTTAATAAATTGACTTAATTTTTTTGTTTTTAATTTTTAAAATGTGCTTCAAACTCATGTCCGAATTTCTCAACAATACTTTTTATTATATCTTTAACTGCTGGTGCAAATACACAGATTGTTTTTCCATTCATTGTATCACACACATCAAGTATTGTTGATAAATCTTCGTTTGAACCTTCACCATCTAAAATCTTTTTGATAATTTTATCTATCCATCCACAACCTTCTCTACAAGGTGTACATTGTCCACAAGACTCATGATGATAAAACTCAATTAAGTTTTTAGCAACATCAACCATAGATACTCCCTGTGGAATAATCATCATTCCTCCAGTACCTAAGGTTGAACCAATATCCCACATTGATTCATAATCTAAATATGCCTTCTCAACCTCCTGTGCAGTTAAGATAGGACATGAAGCTCCTCCTGGAATTACAGCTTTTAGCTCTAATCCATCTTGAAGTCCTCCTCCTATCTTATTTATTACATCTATCATTTTATTTCCGTAAGCTAGTTCATAAACCCCTGGGTTTTTAACTGGACCACTCATGGCAAATAACATAGTTCCTGGTGCTTTTTCCGTTCCATATTTTGTATATGACTCATAGCCATTTAATACAATATTAGGAACAGAAGCAATAGTTTCTACATTATTTACAGTTGCTGGATTTCCAAAGAACCATTCACACTCTTTACCATGTGGTTTTAGTCTTGGATGACCTCTCTTACCTTCAATTGACTCTATAAGTGCAGATTTCTCTCCACAAATATAAGCACCTCCACCTCTATGAACTGTTATATCCATTCTATAGTCATATTTATTCATAACTTTAGAACCTATAATACCTGCTTCATATGCTTCTTCAATGGCAGCATTTAATCTGTCAATAAAGAATTTATATTCACCTCTAATATAAATATAACAGTCATGCGCTCCAATAGCATAAGATGAACAGATAATACCTTCTATTAATAGATGTGGATCATACTCAAAGATTTGTCTATCTTTAAAAGTTCCAGGTTCACTCTCATCTCCATTTGCTATTAAGTATCTTGGTCTATCATCAACAGGTGGCATTAGCTTCCATTTTGGACCACACAGTGCTCCACCTCCACCTTTTCCTCTTAGACCACTTTTGCAAACTTCTTCCGTTACTTCATCTGGACTCATTGAAAATAATTTATCTATTGATTCATATCTTCCATTTTTTAATGCAACTTCTAATTTATGAGAATCAGGAATATCAAAATTTTTACTTACGATTTTTACTATCATATCATCAGCACTCATTTTTACACTCCTGTATAATATTTTTTAGTTTTTCAACGCTCATTTTTTCATGATATTCATTATTTAAAGCAATCATAGGTGCTCCACCACAAGCACCTTGACATTCTACTTCACTAAAATGAAACTTTCCATCTTCGCTTGTTTGTCCAGGTTCTATTCCAATTGTTTCTTTTATAAATTTTTTAAGCTCGTGAGCACCCATAAGCATACATGAAAGAGTTTTACATAATTCAATATGATATGTTCCAATTGGTTTTAAATTAAACATTGTATAAAAAGTTGCAAAACTATGTACTTCTACAGGAGATTTACCAAGTCTATCAGCCATAAAAATCATAGCATCAGGACTAACCCAGCCTTCTTGTTCTTGTACTAACCAAAGTCCTGGAAGCATCATAGCATCAGAATTAGGATATTTTTTAAGTAATCTTTGAAACTCTTTTTCATTTTCATCTGTATATTTAAATTTACTCATTATCTATCAAACTCCCCTGCAATAAAGTTCATACTAGCCATTGTTACAATTGCATCAGCCAACATTGTACCTTCAACAATTTTTGCATAAGCACCAAGTGAATAAAAACATGGAGGTCTACATTTTACTTTATATGAACTACCAGTTCCATCACTAACTATAAAAAATCCAAGCTCACCATTTCCAGCTTCAGTTGAACCATAATATTCACCTTTTGGAACTTTAATACCCTCAAAAGTAAGTTTAAATTGGTTCATTAAACCTTCAATATTTCCATAAACATCTTTTTTATCAGGAAGTATGATTCCTTGATGATCTACATTTAAAGGACCATCTGGAAGTTCTTTCATAGCTTGTTTGATAATTCTAATACTTTGAGTCATTTCTTCAAATCTACACATCATTCTGTCGTATACATCTCCATGACTTCCTACTACAACATCAAAGTCATAGTTTTCATAACCATAGTAAGGTTTGTCTTTTCTTAAGTCGTGTGCTATACCAGTTGATCTTAAATTTGGACCAGATACTCCTGCACTTATTGCAAAGTCTGGTTTTATAACTCCCACATCTTGTGTTCTATCATGGAATATTCTATTTTTTGCTATTAAGCTTAATGCATCATCAATAGCAATCTCTACATTTTTTAATACTTGATTTAAATCTTCTTCAAAACCATCATATAAATCAAACTCTAAACCACCAATTCTTGTATATGAATTTGTAAGTCTAGCCCCTGTAAGTTTTGAAAGTAAATCATAAGCGTCATCTCTTGGAGCAAATAAATACCAGAAGTTAGTAAGACCACCTAAATCAACCATATTTGCAGCATTACATACTAAATGATCAATAATCCTACTTAACTCACCAATAACAACTCTAATAGTCTTAGCTCTAGGAGTTATATCAATATTTAACATCTCTTCAACAGCTTTTGAAAATCCAATGTTATTTAAAATTGCACTACAGTAATTAAGTCTATCTGTATATGGGATTACTTGTGAGTAAGTATGAGTTTCACAAGATTTTTCAAAACCTCTATGTAAATAACCAATTTCAGTTACACAAGTAGTAATTGTTTCACCTTCCATTGCTACAAAGTTTCTAATTGTACCGTGTGAAGCAGGGTGTGAAGGTCCAATATTTAGCATCATTAGATCATTTATTTCTGAGTCACTATAACCTTTTGCATGAAGTCTGGGTAACATTTCGTCCATTAAACTTTCAGTTTCAGTACAGATTTGCCCTTTTGTAACTGGATAATCTTTTCTTAAAGGATGCCCTATAAATTGATGATGGTTTAAAATTCTTTTTAAGTTTGGATGTCCTGTAAATTTTATACCATATTGGTCATATGTTTCTCGTTCACCCCAATTAGCAGCTTCATATAGTGAAGTAATACTTTGAACTTCTAAAGTATCATCATTTACATAGGCTTTTACACTTATTTGTTTTTTAAAAGTAGAGTCTCTTAATATATATACAACTGCAAATCTAGATGGAATAACATCAGGATATTTTAAATAATCAATTGCAGTTACATCAAGAAGTAAAGTGTAGTTATCTTCATTTTTAAGTTTTGAAATAGTTGATAAAATATCATTTGAATCAATTAGCATATCACATTTAAGCATCTAAAAATCCTTTATACTCTTTGACTCTATCTTTTAATACAGATTCATCATTTGCTTTTTCTTGAATTCTCATAATTGAATCAAGAACAGCTTCTGGTCTTGGAGGACAACCTGCTACATATTCATCAACTGGAATAATTTCATCAATTCCTTGAACTGTTGTATAGTTATCATAAAAACCACCAGAACATGCACATGCGCCCATTGAAATTACCCATTTAGGTTCACACATCTGCTCATAGATTTTCTTTAAAATAGGGGCTTGTTTATATGAAATAGTCCCTGCAACAATAAGTAAGTCTGCTTGTCTTGGTGAAAACCTAACAACTTCTGCACCAAATCTTGAAAGATCATATTTTGCAGCTGCTACTGACATAAACTCAATACCACAACATGCAGTACCAAATGCCATTGGCCATAAAGAGTATGATCTTCCCCAGTTTACTGCGTGATCTAATTTTGTTGTTACAATTGAATCACCTAATTTCGATTCTGCTCCTAATCCCATGATAATGCCTTTTTCTTATACATATAAATTAAACCTAAGAATAAAAGTCCAATAAAAATGAACATTTTAATTAAACCTGTAACACCAAGTTCGGCAACATTAACTGCCCAAGGGAACATAAAAATGATTTCCACATCAAATAATAAAAATGAAATGGCTATTAAATAGAATTTAACAGAAAATCTAATGTTTGTATTTCCCACTGGATTAGATACACCACTTTCGTAAACACTGTTTTTAAGAACCGCATTTTCATTTCTAGGTCCAATAAATCTTGTAAGAGTAAATACAGCTACAAGAATTAAACCAATTGCAACAAAAATTACAGATGCAAGAACAAGTTCTGTTGACATGTTAAATCCTATTTATTAATATTATTTAAAGATTGTACTGTAATTTAAAATAGTAATAAAGTTTTTTAGCTTATAGAAAAAATTTAATCTACATTGTGAGAAAAAAGGTAATACTTTATCTCACAAAAATGTTAAAAAGAGTAACAGATTTTTTCTAAAGCCTGCTGTAAAGGCTCTTTGCTAAGGGCTAAGTTGATTCTGAAGTGCTGTTTTGCATTGCTACCAAACGATACACCATCATTTAATGCAACTTTTGATTGTCTTAGTAACTTTTCTTTTATTTCATTATGTGAAAGTTTATACTCTTCAAAGTTTAACCATAAAAGGTAAGTAGCCTCTGGCTTGAAGAATTTAATTTTTGAATTATTTTGTTTTAAATACTCATCAGTAAAATCAATATTTTTTTGAATATACTCTTTTAATTGTTTTACATAAGAAGAACCATTCTCATAAGCAGCTTGTGTTGCTATATACCCAAAGAAATTTACAGAACTTATTTGTCTTTTTCTTGCTATTTTTTTGAATTTTCCTAATAATATATTATTTTTTGATATAGCATAAGAAGTATTTAGTCCTGCAATATTAAATGTTTTTCCTGCACTATTTAGAGTTATTGTGATATTTGCTACTTTTTCACTAATAGATGCTAGTGGAGTAAATTTTTTGAAAGTAATATCTGCATGTATCTCATCTGAAATTATTGTTATGTTATTTTGTATACAAATTTCAGCTAAACTCTCTAGCTCTTCTTTACTCCAAACTCTTCCTACTGGATTATGGGGTGAGCAAAGACATAAGACTTTTGTATTTTCAGTAATCTTAGATTTTAAATCATCTAAATCCATAGTATAGTAACCATTGTCATTTTTAAGCTCATTTACAACTACTTTTCTATTATTTGCTGTTACACAATTGAATAGAGGTGGATAAACAGGAGTTTGAACAATAACTTCATCCTTTTTATTTGGACAAAATGCTTCAATACAAGCACTATAAGCAGGAACAACACCATTTACTACAAATATTTCAT
This sequence comes from Arcobacter roscoffensis, assembly GCF_024267655.1. Taxonomy (NCBI): domain Bacteria; kingdom Pseudomonadati; phylum Campylobacterota; class Epsilonproteobacteria; order Campylobacterales; family Arcobacteraceae; genus Arcobacter; species Arcobacter roscoffensis. The sequence continues at coordinate 2,645,819 of NZ_CP100595.1, read as the reverse complement.
CTTTATTTATTTCCCAATTGTGTTCATTTTTTTGCCAGTTAATAATTGAATTATAAAAATCATCACTTGCAAAACTATATCCATATACTGAGTTTTTTGCAGCTTCGATTATTTTATCATTAATAAAGCAAGGAGTTTTAAAGTCCATATCAGCAACCCACAAGGCTTGTAAATCCTCATGTCCAAAAACTTTTTTTAAAGCATCATGTTTTTCGCAATTTGTGTTTTTTCTATCTATTTGTTCATCAAAATTATAAATCATATATAAAACCTCTATTATAAACTATTTTTTATTGATAAAATGATATAAGATTTATACTAATTATAAGGTTATTTGGGAAAATTATGAAAGAAGCAATTGAACTATTAAAAAAACATGATTTGTTAAGAGTTATTGATGATGAATTAGATATTTATTTAGAAGTACCTCATATAGCATATGTTGAAGTGAAAAAAGAAGATTCTAAGGCTTTATTATTTACAAATGTTGTAGATAAAAAGAAGAATAAAAAGTTTGACATACCAGTTTTAATGAATGTTTTCTGTAATGAAAAAGCTGTAAAACTCTTTATAGGTGATGGTGATAAGATAGGTAGTGAGATAGAATCACTGCTTAAAATGAAACCACCAACAACATTTAGTGAAAAACTATCAACTTTCGGGAAATTATTTGCATTAAAAAATACAATTCCTAAGAAAAATAGAGGAAAGGGTGAGTGTCAGCAAGTTATAAAATTAGGTTCTGATGCAAAATTATCTGATTTACCAGTTTTAACAACGTGGGAGCAAGATGGTGGACCATTTATTACAATGGGGCAGGTATATACTACTTCATTAGATGGTGAAATGAAAAACTTAGGTATGTATAGACTTCAAGTATATGAAGATAATACATTAGGTTTACATTGGCAAATTCATAAAGACTCAAATCATTTCTTCCATGAATATAAAAAAGCTGGAAAAAAAATGCCTGTTTCTATTGGTATTGGTGGGGATCCTATGTATATTTGGTGTGGTCAAGCACCACTTCCTATTGGTATTTTTGAGTTAATGTTATATGGTTTTGTAAAAAATAAAAATGCACAACTAGTAAAATCTATCACAAATGACATATATGTACCAAGAGATAATGACTTTATTATTGAAGGTTTTGTTGATACTTCCACTTCTAGAATTGAAGGACCTTTTGGAGATCATACAGGATATTATACTTTAGAAGAAGATTATCCTTTTATGGAAGTAACTGCTATTACTCATAAGAAAGAGCCTACATATTTAGCAACGGTTGTTGGTAAACCACCTTTAGAAGATAAGTATATGGGGCATGCAACTGAAAGAATATTCTTACCATTACTTAAAACTACAGCACCTGATTTAATAGATTATTATATGCCAGAAAATGGAGTTTTTCATAACTTAATTCTAGCAAAGATTAAAACTTTATATCCTGGACATGCAACTCAAATGATGCATGCATTTTGGGGAGTAGGGCAGATGTCTTTTGTAAAACATGCAATTTTTGTAAATGAAGATGCACCTGATTTAACAGATCATGATGCTGTAATTGAGCATATCTTAAATAGAATTGATATAGATGATTTAATGGTTTCAAAAGGTGTAGTTGATGCACTTGATCATTCATCACCAAAATTCGCAGTTGGTGGTAAATTAGGACTTGATTGTACGGGTGATGAAATAGATGAATTAGGGATTACTATTCTTGATGATTTAGAATTATTATCTAAGATGAGAGATATTACTAATGAGGTTAAAAATCTTAAGCAGTATTATACAAATACTAAAAATCCAGTTACTGTTATTACCGTAGATAAAAAAAGAAATCAAAAAGAAGTATTTGAAGCTTTAAAGCCTTTATATGAAAATATTAAAATTTTAATTATAATTGATGAAGCAAATCAAAATGATGTTGAAAATCCATACATGTTAGTATGGAGAGTTGTAAACAATATAGATTCAAATAGAGATTTATATATAGATTCAAATACATTGTGTTTAGATGGAACAAATAAAAACTCATTTGACAACTTCAAAAGAAGATGGCCTGATGATGTTGATTGTTCAAAAGAAGTAATTGATTCTTTAAGACAAAGGGGAATTTTAGATATTGATGATGAATTCATCAAAAAGTTTCAACTTTAAAAGATAGGTAATACCTATCTTTTAAAGAATTTTAGTATTATTTTTACCATTTTTCTTTACATAATACATGGCTTCATCAGCTCTTAAAACTAAGTCCTTCTTTGTATCATTTTCTATGAATTGTGTTATCCCAAAACTAGCAGTTACTTTTCTGTTTATTCCAAAATTTTTATTTTCAATTAGTTCTTTTAGATGATTCGCACTCTTTTTAGCATCTAAGGCTGAGGTATTTGGTAGAATTATTATAAATTCTTCTCCGCCCCATCTACCAAAAACATCATCTTTTCTAATATGTGAACTAACTATTTTAGAAACTTGTACTAAAATCTTATCTCCTGTTAAGTGACCTAAAGTATCATTTATAGATTTGAAATCATCGATATCAATAAAAATAATTGAAAATATAGAATCATGTTCTTTTGTTCTCTTTATTAAATTTGAAAGGATTTTTTCAATTTTTCTTCGATTTATAACTTTTGTTAAACTGTCTTTATTAGCGTAATCTAAAAGAGTATTTTCTGCTATCTTTCTTTTTTTTATCTCTTTTCTCATTTTATTATTTATATATATAGTAAAAAGAATCACAATAAGTAGAGGAATTACATATTTATAAAGCCATGAATAATCTTTTACTTCTTGGTATACTATTAGTTGATACTTATTTATGATATTTCTTTTTTCATCTTCATTTATTTTGTCAATAATTTTATTTAAAATAGGAATGACATCTTTGTTCTTCTCAATAGTTGACAGTCTTATATTCGTTTTGTAATCTAATGTTCCAGCTATTTTTATGTTATTGTAATTGTTTTGAATGATTGTATGTGATAGAGATAAGACATTATCTATTAGACCAAAAATAGCATTCCTCTCAAGTAGTTGAACACCTTCTTTTATACTCTTTATATGTACAAATTTAACTTCTAAATATTCTGTTTTAAGTTTCTCAAATAAGAAACTATTGTTGATAACTGCTATTGTTTCATTTTTTAAAACATTTAGGTCTGATATATAGTTTTTGTCATTCATTGTTGCAATAGCTAACTTTACCTTACTCAAAGGTTTTGTAGAGAATTCTTTATTTTTATAATTAAATTCTAGTTTTATATCAAAGGTTTTTATATTTTTTAGAATTTCTTCATTTTTTGGTTTTTCACTGATATTAAAATTAGTATTTAATTTTTGAGCAATAAGATTCCAAAAATCAATTTCTAAGCCTTCAATTTTATTCTTTTTATTAAATGAGAATGGAATATTAGAATCATTAACAAGGAGTGTAAAAGAGTTGTTTTTTATAAAGTTTTTTTCATAGTCATTAAATAGTATTCTATTTTTATCATAGATAAAAGTATCTACATCAAGTTTACTATTTTTTGTAAGTTCTAGTAATAGGTATAGTCTTTTTATTTCATCAATTTTTTCTATGTTAATATTACCTAATAATCCCTCTTCAAACTTTGAGAGTTTTTTTAATACTCTAGCTTCATATATTATAGATTCAAGAGTTTTATTTTGAGTATTATAGTTATCAAAGATAACATTTGCAGTTTCTTCAATATTTTCAAAAGCATAGGTCCAGCCTTTTATTGTGGCATCAAAAAAGTTTTTTACTCTATTTGGATTAGTTTTTAGTTCATTTGTTGATGTAAATAGAATACCACCATAGAAATCAAAACCATAATTAGCAGGATTAAATATATTATATTCAATATTTTTTTCTGCTAGAATATAGGGCTCATTTGATAAATAGCAAGCCATTGCATCAGTATTTTTATTTATTAGATCATCTAAATTAAAAGAGTGGGGTATAAAATTTATTTTATTACTTTTTACTCCCTGTGATTTAATCATAGATATTATATTTGCAGTATCCCTTGCATCATTTGTGAGCATTACTTTTTTGTTTATTAAGTCTTCAATATTATTTATTCCAGTATCTTTTCTTGTGATTAAAACCATTGGAGAATTTTGGTAGATTGCCGCTAAAAGGCTTATTTCTTTTCCTTTTAGTCTTTCAATAATCAATGATGATTTCCCTATGGCATAAGTAGCTTTATTTTTTATTGTATCATCAATAAGATTAGTTTGACTGGTGAACTCTTTTATATTTACATCTAGGCCATTTTGTTTATAAAAACCTTTTTCTTTTGCCATGTAATATCCAGCAAATTGAAATTGATGTAGCCAATCTAATTGTAGATTGACTTTTTGTAAGTTTTGACAAAAAGAATGAGAGTAAAGAATTATTAATAATAAAATGACTTTTTTTAGTTTCATAAGTCAATTATACATAAAATATATTAAATTATCCTAGTGTTTTGATTAATACTATTTTTCTATTATTTTTATATCATCTTTTGATATATTAAGAAATAAAGTTTTATCAATTATACTCTCTATGTTTTCTACTTGAGAATGCAAGTTTTGTTCATGTTCAAAGTTTTTTAATTTATATATAACTTCATAGTTTTCACCATAGTAAGAATAATCAATAATCTCTATTTCAATACTGTTATTCTCCGTGCTTAGTTTACAGTCTTTAGTATAAGCAATTGCAATTTGGTTTTCATTTGTTTTAACATCTAAGTCTTTTAATAAAGTATCTGGAATAATATTTATTTCAGATAAGAAATTTGCAATATAGAAGTTTTTAGGATTATTATACATATTTTTTGCTGTATCAAATTGAATCATTTTTTTATTATTAATAATACCAATTTTATCAGAAATACTTAAAGCTTCTTTTTTGTCATGGGTAACAAGAATAGCACTTAATTCATATTTCTTTATTAGGTTTTTAACCCACATTTTTGTTTTATATCTAAGTTGGGAATCAAGATTTGCAAAAGGTTCATCAAGCAAAAGTATTTTAGGATTATTTGCCATTGCTCTTGCAATTGCTACTCTTTGTTGTTGTCCACCAGATAATTGATGAATCTGTTTTTTCCTATGATCAACTATGTCAAATTGATTTAAAAGCTTTTGAACTTTTGCTTCTCTATCTTTTTTAGATAGCTTATCTAAAGCAAATGCAATATTTTCTTCGACATTTAAGTGTGGAAATAGTGCATAATCCTGAAAAATATATCCTACTTCTCTATTTTTTTCATAGACATCTTTTGAAGAGACACAAGTATTACCTATACAAATTTCACCATCATGTTCTTTTTGTAAACCAGCAATTGCTCTTAATATTGTAGTCTTACCACAACCACTTTTTCCAAGAAGAGTTACAATCTCTCCTTTTTGTACTTCAAAATTTATATTCTCAACTATTTTTGTATCACCAAAGGAGATTGAAAAATTATTTACACTAACCATTTTATACCTTATTCATATTTCTTGCTAGTAGAATAACTGAAATTATACCTATAATTATAATAAACATAGAAGGTACTGATGATTCTACTATTTGTGCTTGTTGTGTTAATTCTAAGGCTCTAACTGCTAATGTATCATAGTTAAAAGGTCTTAAAATCATAGTAAGAGGAAGTTCTTTTATAACCTCAATAAATATTACTATAAATGCAGAAAAAGAAGCATTTTTTAGTAAGGGTACATAAATCTTAAAAAAGGTTTTCTTATCACCTATATTTAAAATTTTAGCGGCATCGTCATAAGACGTTGGTATTCTTGAAAAAGCTGATTCAAAGTTATTAATTGATATGGCTAAAAACCTCACGCAGTAACCAAATATCACAGCTATTATAGTTCCAGAAATAATGAAAGTTTCAGAAAAAATATCAAAAACATATTTATCAAGAACTGCAAAAAATGATAAAATACCAACACCAACAACAGCACCAGGAATTGAATATCCCATTTTTACTATTTGATTTAATGAAGATGAAGTTTTATCACCATTTAATCTTACGTTATAAACAAAAAGTAATGCTAATCCTGTAATAATAAATGCCGATGATATTGCTAATGTCAAAGTTTGATATAATAAAGTCATAAAGTCTTCATCAATAATCTCTTCATATGATAATAAAAACCAATAACATAATTGAATAAAAGGTAATAAAAACCCTAAGAAAAATGGAATAAAACAAACAATAACAGCAGCTACATTTTTTCCACCACTTAGTTTTATTTTATCAATAGGTTTAAAGTCTTTTCCAGAACTTTTATATACTTTATTTCTTCTTTGAAGTCTTTCAAGTACAATTATAATAAATACAAAAGTCATTAGAATACTAGCAAGTTTTGCAGCATCTTCAACAGAACCCATTCCAAACCAAGCTCTAAATATTCCTGTTACAAATGTACTTACACCAAAGTAGTCCATAACTCCAAAATCAGCAATAGCTTCCATCACAGCTAGTGTAACTCCTGCAACAATTGCAGGTCTAGATACAGGTAGTATTACTTTTTTTAAAATTTGCCATGAAGATAAGTTAAATGTTTTTGCAGCATCAATAATAGAAGCAGATTCGAAAGATAAATATGTTTTACAAATCAAGTATACATAAGGGTATAAAACTAAAGACATAATTATAATAGCCCCTTCAATTGACATGATATCAAAGAAATAAACTTCATTTAATGATGTATCGAAAAGATCCAGTATAAAAGTAGTCACACTTCCAGTTATATCAAACATACCTCCGTATATAAATGCCATTATATAAGTAGGAATTGCAAAGGGTAGTATCAGTGCATAATGAAAAAATCTTGAAAATGTAAATGTATATAATGAAGTTAGGTAAGCTGTTGTAAAGCCTATCAATCCAGTAAGAATTGCAACACCAAACATAATATATAAAGTATTAAAAATATATTCAAATAATAGAGTATCTTTTAAATGCTGCCAATTGTCACTTGAGCCTGAAAAAAGATATAAGAATATTATGATTGCTGGTGCACTAATAAGTAGTGTTAAAAAAACACTACTTATTTTTAATTTTGAAAAACTATTTATCAATTATTGTTACTTCCATCCTGCTTTATCAAATACTTTGATAGCAGCTGCGTTATTTTCACCTAAAGTGTTAATCGAGATTGTATCATCTTTAAACTGACCCCAAGATGAAACTAAATCAGAACTTTTTACACCTGCTAATACAGGGTACTCGTAGTTTCCTTTTGCAAATAATTCTTGAGCTTCTTTTGATGCCATAAATTCAATAAATTTAATTGCATTTTCTTTATTTGGAGAATATTTAGCCACTCCTGCACCAGATACATTTATATGCGTTCCACCATTTTTAAATTCTGGGAAGAAAATTTTAACTTTCTTTACTGATTCTCTTTGAGAAGCATCTTTATTATCTACCATTTTACCAATGTAATAAGTATTTGCAATTGCAATTGAACCAATACCATTTGCTACAGCTTTAACTTGGTATCTATCATTACCTTTTGGAGCTTTTGCCATATTTGCAACTACACCTTTTGCCCAATCTAAAGCTTTTTCTTCTCCATGATGTGCAATCATTGCCGCCATTAAAGACTGGTTGTAGATATTATTTGAAGATCTAACCATAATTTGACCCTTAAATTTAGGATCTGCTAAGTCTTCATAAGTTTTTAATTGATTTTCTACATCTGAACCAATTCTATATACTGCAACTCTTGATCTTTTTGTTAATGCAAACCATTTATTGTCTGTATCTCTTAATTTTTCAGGGATGTTTGTTGTTAAATAATTTGACTTAATTGATTGTAATAAATCTTTTTGTTTTGCTTGATATAGTCTTCCAGCATCAACAGTAATTAATACATCAGCAGGTGATTTAGCACCTTCACTTTCCATTCTTTTGATTAAAGCTGAAGCTTTTGCTTTTACTACATTTACTTTAATTCCAGTTTTATCTTCAAACATTTTAAATAATTGTTTGTCTGTATCATAATGTCTGTGTGAGTATACGTTTACTTCTGAACTTGCAAGTAGTGAACTTCCTAATACTACAGCAGTTAATGCTAATTTTTTTAACATAATTTTCCTTTTTATTTTTACTATACTGATAATTGTTATCGAAATTATAATGAAGTAAAACTTTCATTTAACTTAATAGTAAGAATGATTATCAAATTAAGAATAAGATGCTTTAATAAAAAAAAACAATTTTATTGATATAATTACTTCAATAATTTAAATATATCATTTGTGATATAAACAGAGGTAAATAATATATGGTATTAATGATAGATAACTATGACTCTTTTACTTATAATATAGTTCAATATTGTTTAGAGTTAGGTGCTGATTTAAAAGTAATTAGAAATGACGAATTTACAGTAGATGAAATTGAAAAATTAAATCCTGAAAAAATAATTCTATCTCCTGGTCCTGCTACTCCAAACGAAGCAGGGGTATGTTTAGATGTGATTAAACATTTTGCAGAAAAGACACCTATTTTTGGTATTTGTCTTGGACATCAAAGTATCGCACAAGTTTTTGGTGCAGAAGTAATAAAAGCTAAAAATATGATGCATGGAAAAACATCAAGAATAAAAGTTATCAATAACTCAAAAATTTTTAAAGATATTCCAAAAGAATTTACTCAAACAAGATACCATTCTTTAACAGTTAAAAAAGATTCAATGCCAAGTATAATTATACCAACATCAGTTAGTTTAGATGATGATGAGATTATGTCCTTAGAAATTAAAGATAAACAAATTTATGGAGTACAGTTTCATCCTGAATCAATAATGAGTGAATATGGATATGAAATATTGGATAACTTTTTAAAGTTGTAAAGTATGACAAATATAAAATATGACTATTTATTCTACTTAATTCTATCTTTTTTAGTAGTTATATTAGTTTATGTTTCAAATACATTAAGTATTTCATATAAAGAAGCGCTAAATGTTTTTGAAAATAGCTCAGTTTTATCTTATATTACCAATAGTTCAATTTATATATTTGGACAAAATGACATTGCACTTAGATTACCTTTTATCATTTTTTATACATTAAGTATTCTCTTAATGTATGAATTAACGAATAATTATTTTAAATACAAAAAAGATCAATTCTTATCAATACTTATTTTTATGATTCTTCCTGGGGTTTTAAGTGCCTCTTTACTCGTAAATAGTGCAATTATTGTTCTTTTCTTTACCTTGTTATATATCTATCTATATGAAAGAAATAAAGCTCACCCTCATTGGCTATTATTTTTACTTGTATTTATTGACAATTCTTTTGCTATCTTTTTTTTAGCATTGTTTTTTTATTCTTTAAAAGAAAAAGACAAAAAAACTATTTATATATCACTTTTTTTATTTTCATTATCTATGTATATTTATGGTTTTGAAACGGATGGTAAACCAAAGGGCTACTTTTTAGATACTTTTGCTATTTATGCAACTATTTTTTCACCTTTAGTATTTATTTATTTTATTTATACAATATATAGAGCAGGGATAAAAAATAAAAGAAATTTTGTTTGGTATATAACTACAACAGCATTATTAGTATCATTATTGTTTTCTTTTAGGCAAAGAGTATATATTGAAGATTTTGCACCTTACGTAGTAATATCTATTCCCTTTATGTTAAAAATGTTTTATCACTCTTATAGAATAAGACTCTCAATATTTAGAAAAAAACATTATATTGGAGCAATTATTGTTTTATCTATGTTAGTGATTAATTGCGTTTTAACAGTAGTGAATAAACCATTATATTTATTTTTACCAAATGAAAAGAAACATTTTGCATATAAATACCACTTTGCAAAAGAGATTGCAGCTGAACTTAAAAAATATAGAATTAAAAAAGTAAATGTATATGATGAGAGACTGCAATTAAGATTAAAGTATTATGGTATAGAAAAATCAAATGATTACTATTTATTAAAAAGAAAGTATGATAATTATAAAAATGTAATTTCTATTTCTTATTATAATAAAGAATTAATACAATTGTATCTTTATGAAAAAAAATAGTTTTACACTTTTAGAGCTAATATTAGTTATTGTTTTAATATCAATTCTTTATTCTTCTTTTAAATTAAACAAAATTAGTGAAAACAAATTAGATGAAATATCTAAAAAGTTAGAGCTTCAACTTAAGTATTTGAGATACAAAGCTTTAATCAATTCTAAAAAAATTAACAATGAAGATAAATGGTATAAAAAAAGATGGACTTTAAAATTTTTTAGATGTAATAAAAATATTGGTGGAATATATTATGCTATTTATTCTGATAAAAATATGCAAGGCCATCCAAATAAAACTGAAAGTTTAAAAGATCCCTTGTCAAAAAAATATATTTATAACTCTAACTCATGTGTTGAAAGTGATGATACGAGTAAATATACACTTCTTACAAAAAACTTTGATATAAAATCTGTAAATCTTACTTGCAATGATACAAGCTCACTAGGTCAACTATCATTTGATTACAATGGATATATTTATACAAAACTCTCTAATGATGAAAACTCATACAAATTAGATGAAGACTGTAAGATTATACTAACAAATATTAAAAATGAAACAAAAGAAATAGAAATTAAAAAAGAAACTTCATATGTAAAGATATTAAATACAATATAAAAGTAGTGAATGTTAGCAAAAAGTAATAAAAATAGGCGAGGAGTCAACAAATTCCAAAATTTAAGCTATTAATAAGAAAAATCGCTTGACAAGCGAGAGATATTTGTCTATAATTCCCATCCAATTTCAGAGGAACGACAAGAAGTTCTAAAAGAGATTATGATCTTTAAAAACAGAAGGTTAATAAGAAGTAATTTTTATAAACCGAATATAGAATAAACGATATAAAAAACAAGAAATACAATTCTTGTCTATTTAAGTTTTTTACGAAAGTAAAAAGCATTTTGAGTGATAATTTTGTAATTTAATACAAAAATTGTCAGTTTCAAATACTTCATTTATGGAGAGTTTGATCCTGGCTCAGAGTGAACGCTGGCGGCGTGCTTAACACATGCAAGTCGAACGAGAACGGGTTATAGCTTGCTATAACTGTCAGCTAAGTGGCGCACGGGTGAGTAATATATAGGTAATGTGCCCTAGAGAAGAGGATAACATTTGGAAACGAATGCTAAGACTCTATATGCCTTTAAGACAAAAGTCTGCAAGGGAAATATTTATAGCTCTAGGATCGGCCTGTACGGTATCAGTTAGTTGGTGAGGTAATGGCTCACCAAGACAATGACGCCTAACTGGTTTGAGAGGATGATCAGTCACACTGGAACTGAGACACGGTCCAGACTCCTACGGGAGGCAGCAGTGGGGAATATTGCACAATGGGGGAAACCCTGATGCAGCAACGCCGCGTGGAGGATGACACATTTCGGTGCGTAAACTCCTTTTATATAGGAAGATAATGACGGTACTATATGAATAAGCGCCGGCTAACTCCGTGCCAGCAGCCGCGGTAATACGGAGGGCGCAAGCGTTACTCGGAATCACTGGGCGTAAAGAGCGTGTAGGCGGGTTAATAAGTTTGAAGTGAAATCCTATGGCTCAACCATAGAACTGCTTTGAAAACTGTTAACCTAGAATATGGGAGAGGTAGATGGAATTTCTGGTGTAGGGGTAAAATCCGTAGAGATCAGAAGGAATACCGATTGCGAAGGCGATCTACTGGAACATTATTGACGCTGAGACGCGAAAGCGTGGGGAGCAAACAGGATTAGATACCCTGGTAGTCCACGCCCTAAACGATGTACACTAGTTGTTGTGAGGCTAGACCTTGCAGTAATGCAGTAAACACATTAAGTGTACCGCCTGGGGAGTACGGTCGCAAGATTAAAACTCAAAGGAATAGACGGGGACCCGCACAAGCGGTGGAGCATGTGGTTTAATTCGACGATACGCGAAGAACCTTACCTGGACTTGACATAGTAAGAACTTATAAGAGATTATGAGGTGTCTGCTTGCAGAAGCTTATATACAGGTGCTGCACGGCTGTCGTCAGCTCGTGTCGTGAGATGTTGGGTTAAGTCCCGCAACGAGCGCAACCCTCGTCGTTAGTTGCTAACAGTTCGGCTGAGAACTCTAACGAGACTGCCTGGGTAACCAGGAGGAAGGTGAGGACGACGTCAAGTCATCATGGCCCTTACGTCCAGGGCTACACACGTGCTACAATGGGGTATACAAAGAGCAGCGATACGGTGACGTGGAGCAAATCTCAAAAATATCTCCCAGTTCGGATAGTAGTCTGCAACTCGACTACTTGAAGTTGGAATCGCTAGTAATCGTAGATCAGCAATGCTACGGTGAATACGTTCCCGGGTCTTGTACTCACCGCCCGTCACACCATGGGAATTGAACTCATTCGAAGCGGGAATGCTAAAGTAGCTACCCTCCACAGTGGATTCAGTAACTGGGGTGAAGTCGTAACAAGGTAACCGTAGGAGAACCTGCGGTTGGATCACCTCCTTTCAGAGAAAGAGATAAGATTCGATTCTTATCTCAGAAACTAACAAAGTTAGTAAAAAAAGGGAATATCGACCTTTTCTATATTCGGTTTATAAAGATTACTTTAAAAGATAGGTAATAATGGGCCTATAGCTCAGCTGGCTAGAGCGCTCGACTGATAATCGTGAGGTCCCAGGTTCAAGTCCTGGTAGGCCCACCATTTATATCTATTTGAAATTAACTTTTAAAGATTAAAACAGATGGGGAATTAGCTCAGCTGGGAGAGCGCCTGCCTTGCACGCAGGAGGTCAGCGGTTCGATCCCGCTATTCTCCACCATTTGAAAACTAAATATAAGTTCAATAAGAATTGAATTTATATTTGGTTTTAATAACCAAAATGTTCTTTAGAAATAAAGGATATGATATTTAAAAACATAATGTTAAAGTCTTAAAATTTTTCTAGCGAATATTTAAATGAAAGTTTAAATATGAACTAAAATAAGAAACAATTTTTAAAACACAACTTTTTTATTGAATATAGTAATATATTTAATAAGATAGTAGCCAAGGAATAATTATTCAAACGGTGAAGTAATGTAAATTACTTTATCAACATAAAAAATAAGCTATTAAGGGCTAATGGTGGATGCCTAGACTGTAAGAGGCGATGAAGGACGTACTAGACTGCGATAAGCTACGGGGAACTGTCAAGAAGTTTTGATCCGTAGATTTCCGAATGGGACAACCCAGTATATAGAGATATATATTACACTGCAAAGTGGGCGAACCCGGTGAAGTGAAACATCTCAGTAACCGGAGGAAGAGAAATCAAATGAGATTCCGTTAGTAGCGGCGAGCGAACGCGGATTAGGACAAACCCTATGCTTGCATAGGGGGTTGTAGGACCAAGATATAAGATCAAAGAAGATAGAGGAAATAGTTGGAAAGCTATAGCATAGAAGGTGATACTCCTGTACTTAAAATCTTCAATGACTTTATTGGTATCCTGAGTAGGTCGGAACACGTGATATTTTGACTGAATCTAGGGGGACCACCCTCTAATCCTAAATACTACTTACAGATCGATAGTGAACAAGTACCGTGAGGGAAAGGTGAAAAGTACTCCAGTGAGGAGAGTGAAATAGAACCTGAAACCATTAGCTTACAATCATTCGGAGCCCTATGATTTATCAGGGTGACGGACTGCCTTTTGCATAATGAGCCTGCGAGTTGTGGTGTCTGGCAAGGTTAAGTCAAGTACGAAGCCGTAGCGAAAGCGAGTCTTAATAGGGCGAATTAGTCAGATGCTGCAGACCCGAAACGAAGTGATCTATCCATGAGCAGGTTGAAGCTGGTGTAAGAGCCAGTGGAGGACCGAACCGGTGGGCGTTGAAAAGTCCTCGGATGACTTGTGGATAGGGGTGAAAGGCCAATCAAACTTCGTGATAGCTGGTTCTCTCCGAAATATATTTAGGTATAGCCTTGTGTAGTAGCATATAGGGGTAGAGCACTGAATGGGCTAGGGCTGCTTACCGCGGTACCAAACCCTATCAAACTATGAATACTATATGTGTAATCACAGGAGTCAGGCGTAGGGTGATAAAATCCTATGTCGAGAGGGGAACAACCCAGACTAACAGCTAAGGTCCCAAAGTCATATCTAAGTGGAAAACGATGTGGAGTTACTGTGACAACCAGGAGGTTGGCTTAGAAGCAGCCATCCTTTAAAGAAAGCGTAACAGCTCACTGGTCTAGTGATTCTGCGCGGAAAATATAACGGGGCTAAGATATGCACCGAAGCTTTAGACTCAGATTTATCTGAGTGGTAGGAGAGCGTTCTATTCAGCGTTGAAGGTGTACCGGCAAGGAGCGCTGGAGCGGATAGAAGTGAGCATGCAGGCATGAGTAGCGATAAAAGAGGTGAGAATCCTCTTCGCCGAAAACCCAAGGTTTCCTACGCGATGCTCGTCATCGTAGGGTTAGTCGGGACCTAAGTCGAGTCCGAGAGGGGTAGACGATGGCAAATTGATTAATATTTCAATACCAACAAATAAGCGCGATGTGGGGACGCATAGAGTTAATCGAGCTCACTGATGGAATAGTGGGTCGAAGGACGTAGGCTGTAACTTAGGCAAATCCGGGTTACATTAGGCCGAGATCTTACAGGCTCTTGACACTCTTCGGAGGAGATAGAGAATCGATGATACTGTCGTGCCAAGAAAAGCCACTAAGTATATTATTTGTTGCCCGTACCGTAAACCGACACAGGTGGGTGGGATGAGTATTCTAAGGCGCGTGGAAGAACCCTGGTTAAGGAACTCTGCAAACTAGCACCGTATCTTCGGTATAAGGTGTGCCTACTTTGGTATAGAGATTTACTCTCGAAAGCTAAAGAGGTTGCAACAAAGAGTCCCTCCCGACTGTTTACCAAAAACACAGCACTTTGCTAACACGTAAGTGGATGTATAAGGTGTGACGCCTGCCCGGTGCTCGAAGGTTAATTGATGATGTTAGATTTATCGAAGCATTTGATCGAAGCCCGAGTAAACGGCGGCCGTAACTATAACGGTCCTAAGGTAGCGAAATTCCTTGTCGGTTAAATACCGACCTGCATGAATGGCGTAACGAGATGGGAGCTGTCTCAACCAGGGATCCAGTGAAATTGTAGTGGAGGTGAAAATTCCTCCTACCCGCGGAAAGACGGAAAGACCCCGTGCACCTTTACTACAGCTTGACACTGTAGCTTGGATATTCTTGTGCAGGATAGGTGGGAGGCTTTGATTCATAGACGCCAGTATATGATGAGCCATCCTTGAGATACCACCCTTGAATATTTGAGTTACTAACTACGTAGAGTTATCCTCTACTAGGACAATGTCTGGTGGGTAGTTTGACTGGGGCGGTCGCCTCCTAAAAAGTAACGGAGGCTTACAAAGGTTAGTTCATGGCGGATGGAAATCGCCAGTTGAGTATAATGGCATAAACTAGCTTGACTGTGAGACATACAAGTCGAACAGAGACGAAAGTCGGTCATAGTGATCCGGTGGTTCTGTGTGGAAGGGCCATCGCTCAAAGGATAAAAGGTACGCCGGGGATAACAGGCTGATCTCCCCCAAGAGCTCACATCGACGGGGAGGTTTGGCACCTCGATGTCGGCTCATCGCATCCTGGGGCTGGAGCAGGTCCCAAGGGTATGGCTGTTCGCCATTTAAAGCGGTACGCGAGCTGGGTTCAGAACGTCGTGAGACAGTTCGGTCCCTATCTTCCGTGGGCGTAGGAAAGTTGAGGAGATTTGTCCCTAGTACGAGAGGACCGGGATGAACGTACCACTAGTGTACCAATTGTTCTGCCAAGGGCATCGTTGGGTAGCTATGTACGGATGTGATAAGAGCTGAAAGCATCTAAGCTCGAAGCCAACTTCAAGATGAACTTTCCCTGAAGATCCCAGCAAGACTAGCTGGTTGATAGGCTAGGTGTGTAAGCGTTGTAAGACGTTTAGCTGACTAGTACTAATAGATCGTTTGGCTTTTTTTAATATATTTCTTGGTTTACTATCTTATTAAGTATATGCATACTTGATAAATGTGTGAATTGTTTCATTCATTAAGACTTTAACATTATCTTTACACTCATTACCTAATGTGAGTATAAAGAGTTTATTTAGAACTTTTTATACTCATATTGCTGGTGGTTACAGAGAAGTGGAAATACCCAGCCCCATTCCGAACCTGGAAGTCAAGCACTTCATCGCTGATAATACTGCAGGTTTCACTTGTGGAAACGTAGGCCGCTGCCAGCTCTTGAGTATATTTATTAAGCTTTTATCTATTTGAACTTCTCTAAAGTTCCTTTAGATAGAAGCTTTTTTTTAGCTGAATTTTTTAGCCCCCATTCTTCTATTTTTATTTTACATATTCTTTTATTCTTCTTCCTATTACTTTCTTATTTACTTTACATGCAACTGTACCATCGCTCTAAGAACTCTTCTCTTCTATATCTCTTCGCTCCTAGAGCATGTTTATATTACGGTAATTCTATAGTTTATAATTTTTGTAACTAAAAAGTCATCATTTATTTTTATAATGTTCTAATTTAATAAAGGGGTTGAAATGAAATTGATTTATTTAGTTTTAGAAGAACGAGAATTAGAGTTTGTTGCTACAGATGATAATTATGATGCATTAAGAACAGAATATATTAAATATATTAGTACAGGTAAACAAGATGTATATTGGTTTAATTTTCCAAATAATGCTGAACTATTACTTTGTTTTGATGAACTTATTGCAATATATGCAGAAGAGAGTAATGAAGGTTTTGAAGAAGATTATGAGGATGATAGTGATGAAACTAGAGCTTAGCTCTAGTTTCTTTTATGATAAGTATTAATCTCTTATTTCTAGAATTTCAATAGAAACAATTTTATCACCTTGATGGATTGAGTCAAGAGTTGCAAAACTATTTGCATCATTTTCTTCAATTCCTCCAAATACTGTATGTCTTCCATCTAAATGAGGACAAGGAACAAAACAAATAAAGAATTGACTTCCACCTGTATTTGGTCCTGCATGGGCCATTGATAAGCTTCCTTTGTTATGTACTTGTTTTTCTGCTGATGTTTCACACTCTATTGCCCAGTCTGGACCACCAGTACCAGTACCTTCTGGGCATCCACCTTGTGCCATAAAGTTATCAATTACTCTGTGAAAATTTAAATTATTATAAAAACCATCATTTGCTAATGTAGCAAAATTTGCAACTGTATTTGGTGTCTCTTCATTAAATAATTTTAACCAAATAGTACCATTTTCAGTACTTACTTTTGCATAGTTAAATTTTGCTAATTCTTCTTGTGTATATTCATATTTTTTAAGTTCTTTTGATCCAAAACCAAACATTTTTATCCTTTTATTTTTTATCTGAAATTATATCGTTTTTTGGTGTAAGATAGTTTAATTTAATTAAATTTTTAGTTACCTCTTTAAATACAGGTACAGCTGATTGTGAAGCGTAGTAATAGTACCAGTATCTTCCTGTAGAATTAGGATTAATTACAGTAACGCCAATTGTATATGCATTATTTCCATCTTCCACAAAACCAAAAAATGATGATATATATTTTTTAAGATATTTACCTCTTCTTGCTATTTGGGCAGTTCCCGTTTTCCCCGCAACTGTTAAACCATCAATTTGTGCAGACCTACCTGTTCCTTCTTCAACTGTTTTTATTAATAGTCTTTTAATTTCATTTGCAGTTTTTTTAGATATTACTTTTTCTGGTTCTTTATTGTAAGGTTTATATTTATTCCCATCATGACTCAAATAATCTACGATTCTAGGAGTAATCATAAATCCATCATTCTGAAAAACAGTATATGCTTTTATCATTTGCATAAATGTTGAAGTCATTCCTTGACCATAAGATACTGTTGCTTTAAATACATTATCTTCTCCTTTGTCATCTCCTGCTGCAAATTGCCAAACTTTTGGCATAACACCTTCTCTCTCATACGGTAAATCGATACCTGTTTCCTTTGTAATACCAAATTTTTTAAGTCCATTGTAAAACTCAGGTCCTGTTAATCTTTGTGCATACTTTAAAGTACCGATATTTGATGAAAATATCATAATATCATCAAGGCTTAAATAGTGTTTTTTAAACCTGTGATCATCTTTAATAGTGTATTTGCCAAGTTTATATCTTCCTTTTGGATATTCACCTTTTTTATTTGGCTTACCTTTTGTATTATGTGCAAAAAGAAGTTCATCTTTTTTTATTCTTCCTTTATCCATTACAAGTGCTATTGATATGGGTTTTAAAATTGAACCTGGTTCAAATTGGTATTCAATGGCATTTACATTTAATGAGGGAATATCACTTTGTTTGATATTTTCTGGATTAAATCTATTTGATGAAGCAAGAGTTAAAACTTTTCCTGTTTTACTTTCAACTACAGATACAATTATTTCATCAGCACTTAACTTTTCCTTATGTAAATCAAGGGTTAATTCAATATTTTTTTGAAGTTTTAAGGGAATATTTAATTTTAATGTTGCTCCATCTATTCTTTTTCTAATAACTGAATTATTATCAAAGGATATATATGAAAGTACATCTCTATTACCTTTTAATATTCCATCTTTTGATTCATTTAATACTTTGTTATAACTTCTTTCAAGGCCTTTTATTCCTTTAACTCTTGTTTTACCTTTTTCACTCTCATATTTTCTTACGTAACCAATTACTGGTGTTAAGGTATCCTCATATGAAAAAAGTCTTTTTTCTCCACTTTCTACAATACTAAGTCCTCTTAAAACTTTTCCACCTCTTACTTTTCTTGAAACAAATACATCAAGTTTTCTTAACTTAAAAGCTAATTCCTTTAAGTTTTTAGCTGTTCTTGAATCAATATTATATGATAAAACTAAATAACCAGGTGTTTTGTCATTTTCTAATTTTAATTTTAATTTTGTATATGGTATTCCACTATAAATTGAGAATAATTGTAAAAAAAGTTCTTTTTTATCTTTTGCTAAGTGCCTAGTATCAACTGATGCTTTATATAATTTTTTTGATGAAGCAATTTTAAAATTGTCAGCACTTATTATATCTCCTCTTACAGATAATTCTTTTTTTTCACTTTGTAAAGTTGGTAATCTTCTATAGTCAGAAATCGTTTTTGATACTGATATTAGAAGTATTAATAAAAAGAAAAAGATTAGCATAAATAAAATTGCAATTTTTTTTGTTTTATTAATTTTTTCGGTATTGTTTGAAGACATATTTATCCATAATGTTATATAATAGAGTATGTATTCTAACAAAATAAATATTAAATCACGACAAAAAAAAATTAATAATGTTAATGCAGATTATCCACTTTTCATTTTAGTGTCTTTATTGATTGTTACAAGTATTGTATTTTCATATTCTTTGACTATTTATACAGTTGAGTATTATGGATATAATCAATTTCATTTTTTTATTAGGCAAGCATTTGTAGGAGTTATTGGAATTTTATTAATGTGGGGATGCTCATTAATAGACCCTGATAAATTAATCAATAAAGTTGGTATGACACTATTCATAAGTTTTTTTATTTTAATGGCTATAATGCCAATTTTGCCAGCTTCCATGGTAACAGCATCTGGTGGAGCTAATAGATGGATAAGATTACCTGGATTTTCTCTATCTCCTGTAGAGTTTTTTAAAATTGGTTTTATATACTTTTTGTCATGGTCTTTTCATAGAAAAGTAATAGATCAACCAAGAAAGATAGGATTAAAAGATGAAGCTTTACTTTTAGCTCCTTATTTTTTAACATTTTTCATTGTTGTGTTTATAGTTGCTTTTCTACAAAAAGACTTAGGACAAGTTGTTTTACTTGGAGTTATATTAGTTGTTCTTCTTATCTTTGCTAATAGATCTTTTAAAATTTTTGTAGTTTTAGGTGGAGTTGCATTGATGGGACTTATTGGACTTATATTAGCTGCACCCCATCGAATCCAAAGGATTTATTCTTGGTGGGCAATGGTACAAGATGGTATTTTATCTGTAATGCCTTCTTGGGCAGAGAAGTATTTACGAATTGATGAATTACCAGAACCATATCAAGTGTCTCACTCATTAAATGCTATGCATAATGGTGGATTTTTTGGTCAAGGTATATCTAATGGTGATTTGAAACTTGGTTTTTTATCTGAGGTTCACACAGACTTCGTATTAGCTGGAATGACTGAAGAGATAGGATTAGTAGGTTTACTTATATTGGTGACCTTAATGTTTATTATTGTTTGGAGAATTTTTAAAATAAGTAGACGTGTAAGAAATCCAATTTATCATTTATTTACTTTAGGTGTTGCACTTATGATTATAATTGCATTTTTGATTAATTCTTATGGAATTTCAGGAATGATTCCAATTAAAGGTATTGCTGTTCCTTTCCTTTCCTATGGAGGTTCATCAATGCTTGCTATTTGTTTAGCTATGGGGCTTGTTTTGTCAATTAGTAGAGTTGTTGAAAAAGAAGATATTAAAAAAAGAAAGGTAAAAAATAAATGAGTAAATATATAGTGGTTACAGGAGGTGGTACTGGAGGTCACCTAAAAGTAGCAGATGCTTTTATTGAAGAACTTTATCAAAAAGGTTTCAATATTATATTTATTGGTTCAACAAATGGACAAGATAAACTTTGGTTTGAGAATGATAATAGAATAGATAAGAAAGTATTTTTAGATACAAAAGGTGTTGTAAATAAAAAAGGTATAGGAAAATTTTTATCTTTATTTAATATCTTAAAAAAGACATTTTATTGTTTAGGAATTTATTATAAATATAATATTTCAAAAGTTATATCTGTAGGTGGTTTTTCAGCTGCATCTGCTACTTTTGCTTCAATTTTTAAACCTTTTTGCAAACTTTTTATTCATGAACAAAATTCTAAAATGGGTAAATTAAATGAAATAACTTCAAAATTTGCAAGTACTGTTTATTCTTCTTTTCATGATTTCTCACCAATAAAAGATTATCCAGTATCTCATGAATTTTTTCATAAAGCAAGAATTAGAGATGAAGTTAAAACTATTGCATTTTTTGGTGGTTCTCAAGGTGCTATTGCAATAAATGACTTCGCCTTAAAATTAACACCCTTATTAATTAACAGAGGAATAAAAGTAATTCATCAAACTGGTAAAAATGATTACAAAAGAGTAAAAGAGTTTTATGAAAAAAATGATTTGAATGTAGATGTTTTTGATTTTACTAGAGATATAATTTCAAAAATGAATGAAGCAGATTTTGTAATAAGTAGAGCAGGGGCTTCAACACTTTGGGAAATGTGTGCTAATAATCTTCCTGCATACTTTGTACCTTATAAATATGCAGCTGCAAATCATCAATATTTTAATGCAAAGGATTTAGAATCTAAAAAAATGGCTTACATTTGTAATGAAGATGATTTAAATGAAAAAGAGTTTTTAAAAGTTCTAAATGACATAGATATAAAAGAGATAAGCAAAAGACTTAAATATTCAATTAAGCCTAATGCTGTGGAAAATATTGTTAAAGATATTATACAAAAATAGCTAAAAGAATTAACCCAAATACAATTCTATAAATACCAAAAGCAACAAAAGTGAAGTTTTCTAAAAACTTAATAAAAAGCTTTATTGCTAGGTATGCAACTATAAATGAAACTACAAAGCCTACAACTAAATTTAGTATATTGCCTGCTGCAAATAGTTCTTCATGATGTTTTAATAAGTCATAACCTGTTGTAGCACACATAACAGGAAAGGCTAATAGAAATGAAAATTCAGCACTTGTTTTTCTATTTAATTTTACTAACATAGCACCAATAATAGATGATCCTGCTCTACTTGTACCTGGTATTAAAGCAAATATTTGTGCAATACCAATCCACATAGCTTGTTTATAAGTTACGTCTTCTACATCATGAGTATGTGTTTCATTTTCATCGTAGAATTTTTCTACTATTAAGAAAACAATACCACCTATTATAAACATCCAAGCTACTATTTCAATTGAAAACATTGCTTTTACTTGATCTGCAAATATAAACCCAATTGTTGCTATTGGTAAAAATGATATAAAGACTTTTGTCCATAAACTAATATGTGAAAATGTAAACTTTGATGGGTAATTTAAAATTACGGCTAAAATTGCTGCAAATTGTATAATAACTTCAAAAGCTTTATTTACGTTTGACTGCTCTAAGCCTAAAAATTCACTTGCTACAATCAAGTGACCTGTTGATGAGATTGGCAAGAATTCCGTTAATCCTTCAATGATACCTAGTATGACAGTATCTAATACATCCATTTATAAACCTTTTTGTTTTGTTAATTTTAAAAAGAGTTTTAGTGCTCTTTTTTCTTTTATATTTAATTCATAATCTATTTTATCTAAATAATCTAAAATATTACTTGTTGAGATACCACTTCTTTTTGCATACTCTTTTAAAATATATTGAGGTATTTTTATTTTTCTTTTGTCAAAGTTTTTTGTAATTTTTGTAAGTAGTTTTTTATTTGAGTTAAAGCATAAAACTGCAAAAACAAAGGGTAAATTATATTTATCTTTCCATGTTTTTGCTAAATCAATAAAGTCTTTACTTTCATTATTGTGATAATATTTTAAAGCTTTATCTCCAATAATTACTTTCCCCTTAAGTTCTAAAACTTTTGCAAGTGCATTTGATGTATCACTTTGATAATCTTTTTCATACTCTCCTGGAACTAATAAAACTGATAGTACTTCATCTTTTGCCACAATTCCAAGGTTAAATCTTTTTTCATTTCTAGAAGCAATTGAAGAAATAAAAGCAGCGTCAACTTTTCTTTTTTTAAATTTTTTATTTATAGCAGAAGGATATGATTTTTTATAATTTATTATAGATTTAATTTGATTAGATTTAATATTTTTTTTTATATAAATATTAAAAGGTAATAGATTTATGAAATCAATTTTTGCAAATATCATTTGATTTTAGTCATCCTATTATTAAATTTAATTTGATATAATACTCAAAAATATGTAAAAAGGGGTTAAAGTGGTAAAGGTAGAATTTTTAGGACCTATTAATAAAGACTCACTAGAACTTGATATAAATAATCTTTCGCAATTAAGTGATATATTAAAAAATGATGAGCAAGTATCTACTTGGTTAGAAACATGCGCAGTTGCGATTAATGATACATTAGTGTCAAGTAAAGATGTAAGTTTAAATGATGGAGATAAGATCTCTTTATTACCTCCTGTTTGTGGAGGATGAAAAATGGATGACAAACTTATTTTATGTGAAGGGGCATTAAATGTAAATGACATTAATGCTAAATGGTTTAATGAGTTTAAAGAATCAAATTATGGAGCTATTATTACCTTTGTAGGTGTTGTAAGAGATGAAAATAGTATAGATGGTTTGTCTTTTGATATTTATGAACCAATTTTAAAGTCATGGTTTGAAGCATGGCAAAAAAAAGCAAATGAAAAAAACGCAGTTGTATTAATGGCACACTCAAAAGGTGATGTATTAAATCACGAAAGTTCATATATTGCAGCTGTTTGTTCTCCAAAAAGAAGAGTTGCCTTAGAGATGATTGATGAATTTGTTGAAGATTTTAAAGCACAAGCCCCAATTTGGAAATATGATATTTTAAATGGTCAAAGAGTATATGCAAAAGATAGAAGTACAGCTATTAATGGTGCAGGAATATTAAGCTAATGAGAGTTGATTTACATAATCATACTATTCTTTGTAATCATGCAAATGGAACTGTAGAAGAGTATATAAAAAAAGCAATTGAACTAGAAATTGATGTATATGGTTTTACTGATCATGCACCAATGGATTTTGATCCTAAATATAGAATGGCAATTGACTATAAAGAATTCTATGAAAGTACTATTCTTCATTTTAAAAAAAAGTATGAAAAAGATATAAATATTCTATTAGGATATGAAGTAGATTTCATGCAAAATATCCCGATGCTTGATGAAGTTCTAAATGCAAAAGTTGATTACTTAATAGGTTCTATTCATTTTTTAGAATCAAAAAAAGATACAGATGGTAATGAACCTTGGGGCTTTGATAATCCAGAGTTTATTGGAAAATATAAAAAGAAAAATATTGATGATATTTGGATTGATTATTTTGAAGCAGTGAGGTTACTTGCTAAATGTGGAAAGTTTGACATAGTAGGACATTTAGATTTAATAAAAGTATTTAAGTTTTTACCTAATAAAGATATTAAATCAATAGCTTATGATGCAATGAAGCAAATTAAACAATCAAATATGGTTATTGAAATAAATAGTGCAGGTCTGAGAAAACCAATTGAACAACCTTACCCTTCAAAGGAATTACTAGAGTTGGCCTTTGAGTTAGATATACCTATTACTTTCTCATCTGATGCACATAATGTTGATCAAATTGGTTTTGCATATGATGATGTAACTAGTCTTGCTAAGAAAATTGGTTATTCAAAGTGTATGTACTTCAGTAACAGAGATAAAATTGAAGTAGCATTTTAAAGTATATTTGTAAAAAAGTATAATATTTTATACTATTGTATATTTTTTATACAGTATTTTTATCTTAGTTTTTTTTATTTTTGATACAATATTTACATTAATTATTTCAAGGAGTTAAAACTATGGGTAAGTTTGTAAACAATACTGAAGAGTTTTTTAAATATTGTGAAGAAAATGAAGTAAAATTTGTAGATTTTAGATTTTCAGATATGAAGGGAATGTGGCATCACATTTCATATATGATGAGTGCTGTTACTGAAGACCAATTAGAATTAGGTATGCCTTTTGATGGTTCATCTGTTGATGCATGGCAACCAATTAATAAATCGGATATGATTTTAAAGCCAGATGTTGAAACTGCTTTCTTAGATCCATTTACAGCTGATTCTACAATCATTGTAATTTGTGATGTTTATGACATTTATAAGGGTGATATGTATGAAAAATGTCCAAGATCTATTGCTAAAAAAGCATTAACTCATTTAAGTGAGTCTGGTGTTGGTGATGTTGCATACTTTGGACCTGAAAATGAATTCTTTATCTTTGATGATGTAAAAATTGTTGATAATATTAATGAGTCATACTTTAAAGTTGATTCAGAAGAGGGTGAATGGGCGTCTTCAACTGATTATGAATTAGGAAACATGGGTCATAGACCAGGAACTAAAGGTGGTTATTTCCCAGTTCAACCAACAGATTCAATGGTTGATTTAAGAGCTGAAATGATGCTAGTATTAGAGCAAGTAGGATTAGAGGTTGTTTTAGGACACCACGAAGTTGCACAAGCTCAAGGTGAAATTGGTATCGTATTTGGAGATTTAATTGAAGCTGCTGATAATGTACAAAAATATAAATACGTTTGTAAAATGGTTGCACATTTAAATGGTAAATCTTGTACATTTATGCCTAAGCCATTATTTGGTGATAATGGAAATGGTATGCACGTACATCAATCAATTTGGAAAGATGGTAAAAACTTATTCTATACAGAAGGTGAATATGGTAACCTTTCTGAAATGGCGAGACATTATGTAGGTGGAATCTTTAAACACGCTCGTGCAGTTGCTGCGTTTACTAACCCATCAACAAACTCTTACAAAAGATTAATTCCAGGATTTGAAGCTCCTTCAATCTTAACTTACTCATCTCAAAACAGATCTGCTTCTTGTAGAGTTCCTTATGGAGCTGGTGAAAAAGCAACTAGAATTGAAATGAGATTCCCAGATTCTACAGCTTGTCCTTATTTAGCATTTGCTGCTATGTTAATGGCTGGTCTTGATGGAATAGCAAACAAAGTTGAGCCTATTGGTCCAATGGATGAAGATTTATTTGAAATGCCATTAGATGAAATTAGAGAAAGAGAAATACCTCAAATGCCTCATACTTTAAGAGGTTCTTTAGAAGCATTAATTAGAGATAATGATTTCTTAAAACCTGTATTTACTCAAGAAATGGTAGATACATACCAACACTATAAATTTGAAACACAAGTTTGGCCAGACGAGTCTAGACCAACTGCATTTGAATTTAAATCAACTTACTCTTGTTAATTATAACTTCAGTATAATAAAAAAGGCAAGTTCATTTGAACTTGCCTTTTTTTATGTTAAATATATTAGAAGTTACTAATTGAAAATTAAGTAATAAAGTTTTAAAACTCTATTACTTCTTGTTGGGGATCTTCAGGAATAATATTTACTTCTATTTCCGGTAATGGAGATTTGTCTGTATAGTATTCTAATTTACCATTGATTTTTGATTGATAAACATTTGCAGGTTTCTCAAATCTTCTTGGAATTTCAGGATGTATTTTTAAATATTCTTTATAAAAATGTGCAAAAGCTGGCGTTGGAGTTTTTCCTCCTGTTTCACTTCTTCTCATTGGAGTATTGTCATCTTTCCCAAACCATACTATAGTTTGAATTGATGGTGAATATCCACAGAACCACGCATCAACATTGTCATTTGTTGTTCCTGTTTTACCTGCAAGCTCAATTCCATCAACTTGTGCTCCTCTTCCTGTCCCTTTTTTTACTACATCATTTAATATTGATGTAATAAGATAAGTTTGTTCAGGTGAGTTTAATTCTCTTGTTTGAGGTTCAAAAGTAACTTTTTCGCCATCTCTATTTGTAATAGATTCAATAATATAAGGTTTTACGATAGTTCCATGATTTGCAAAAGCACTAAAATATTCACTTAATTGTAAAGGAGATACAGACATTGAACCAAGTGTAATTGATAAGTCATTTGGCATTCCTTTAAAACCATAATCTTCTAATGCTTGATACATTACACCAGTACCTGTATCTGTCACAAGATTAACTGTTGATAGATTTCTTGATTGAACAAGAGAATCTCTTAAATTAATAAAGCCTTTAAATCTTCCTCCATAATTTTTTGGTTGCCATTTTTTATCATTACCGTTTGCATCTTTATAATCATATGTTCTTGAAATATCAACTAATTTTGATGCCGGATTTAATCCTTCATTTAAAGCAGTTTGATAAAGAAAAGGCTTAATAGCAGAACCAGGTTGCCTTCTTGCTTGCACAGCTCTATTAAACATAGATGTTTTATAATCAATTCCACCAACTAAAGCTAAAATCTTTCCAGTACTACTATCAATTGAAACTAATGCACCATTTAGCTTTTTTATATAGTAATCATTATCTAAATCTTTTTCTTTTTTTCTATAAGCTTCATCTCTTTCTAACGCTTTTTCATATGCTTTATTTAAAGCTTCTTTTGCAATATCTTGTGCATCTAAATCAATAGTAAGTTTTATATTATAACCACCATATTGAATATCAGGAACATCATCTTTTAAAAGTTTTAAGACATAGTCAATAATATATGGAGCTTTATTTTTCGTTAGAGTTTGACTATAAACTTTTGGTGTTTCTTTTATTGATCTTTCATATTGTTCTTTATTTATCCAACCTAATGTATTTAATCTTGTAATAACTTGATTTGCTCTTGCTAATGAAATCTTTAAATTTTTTGTAGGATCATAAAAACTAGGAGCTCTAGGAAGTCCCACTAAAATACTCATTTCTTTTAAAGTTAATTCATATAAATCTTTTTTGAAATAACCTTTTGCAGCTGTTTTAATACCATAGTATCCATGACCAAAGTATACATTATTTAAGTATCTTTCTAAAATTTCTTCTTTAGTAAGCATTGTTTCAAGTCTAATTGAAAGTAGGGCTTCTTTAATTTTTCTAATTAACTTCTTTTCTCTTGATAAAACTAACATTTTCACAAGTTGTTGAGTAAGAGTACTAGCTCCTTCAACATACCCACCTGCTTTAATATTTTTAATCATTGCTCTTGATATGGCATCAAGGTTTACTCCATGATGCTCAAAAAATTGAGTATCTTCAATTGCAATCAATCCTTCAATAATTCTTGCAGGTATATCATCATAGTTTACATATTCTCTGTTTTCACCTTTGAATATATTTGCTATTAATCTTCCATCTTTATCATAAAATTGTGTACTTTGCTTTGGATTGTAATTAATAACTTTGTCAACATCGTGTTTTATTTCATCATATAAAGTATATAGCCAACCTAATGTTGCTAATCCTACTATTACGAAGAAAGCAAATATATATTTAATCATATTTATTTCCTGAAATCCTTATTTTTAAAATTTGAATCAATTAATTTTTTAGTATAGTCATTGTTTGGCTTATTTAAAATTTCTTTTGTTGAACCTTTTTCAACTATTCTTCCTTTATTTATTATGACTATATTTTCACATAAGTCTTTTATTGATTCTATATCATGAGTAACAAAAAGTATAAGTATATTTAATCTTTTTACTAACTGATCAACTAACTTTATTATATTTTCTTTATTTTTTACATCTAAAGCTGTAGTTGGCTCATCAAGTAGTAATAGTTTTATATCTTTACTCAAGGCAATTGCAATTATAACTCTTTGAATTTGACCTCCACTTAATTGACTAGGAAATTTATTTAAAACTTCATCATTTAAATCAACCAACTTTAAAAGGTCTTGTTGTTTCTTTTTTGAGCAAAAAAATTGCTTAGAGATTTTTGTCATAGGCGATAGAGAAGTAAATGGGTTTTGTGGAATTAATCCTATAGTTTCGCTATTTAAAGTAAAATTGCTATTTATATCTTTTTTTAAGTTTAAAGAGTCTGGAAGTAGATTTAGTAAGCTTTTTAAAGTTAAAGACTTTCCACTTCCACTCTCTCCAATTAAGGCAGTCGAGCTATTAATATTAAAAGATATATCTACTAAGATATTATCATTATTAGAAATTTTTAGTTTTTTAATATCAAGCTTGTACATAGTAAATTAAACTAATGCCTCATCCATTTCTTCAGGAATTTCTAAATTCATAAGTTTTAAAACGGTTGGTGCTATATTATTTAAACTACCATTTTTTACTTTTTTTACTTCTTTTGCAACAACAAAACAAAAAACATCTCCTACTGTATGATTTGTTAAAGTATTTCCATCTTCATCTCTCATCATTTCACAGTTACCATGATCTGATGTTAATACAAGATTATAATCTTTTTGTTTTGCTTTTTCTAAAATAAGACCTAATTCTTTATCTACAGCTTCAACAGCTTTTATACCAGCTTCAAAAACTCCTGTATGTCCAACCATATCACCATTTGCAAAGTTTACAACAATAAAGTCTGTATCCTCATCCATAGCCTTTATTACAGCCTCTCCTACTTGCGGAGCACTCATTTCAGGTTGTAAATCATAAGTTGCAACACTTGGAGAAGGTATTAAAACTCTACTTTCATTTAATAATGGTTCTTCAACTCCACCATTAAAGAAAAACGTAACATGCGCATATTTTTCTGTTTCTGCTGTGTGAAGTTGCTTTAATCCTGCATTTGAAATAACTTCTGCTAAAGTATTTTTCGGTGCTTCTTTTGGAAATAGTACAGGTAATGGCAGGTTCTTATCATATTGTGTCATTGTTGCAAGATTTAATTTATTCGCAAATCTTGGAAAGGCAGAAAAATTTTCATCACCAAGTGCAGATGATAATTCTCTCATTCTATCACTTCTAAAATTACAGAAAATAATTCCATCATTTTCTTTCAAACCATTATATCCTTCAAAAGCACATGGAATTAAAAACTCATCATATATATCTTCTTTGTATGAATCATTTACATAATCAGTAGGAGACTTATTTGTTTTTGGTAAACCAAGAGCAATTGCATCATGACCTTTTTGAACTCTATCCCATCTTTGGTCTCTATCCATAGAGTAATATCTTCCAGAAATTGTTGCTATATTGATATCTTCATCACAAATATCTATTATTTCTTGTACATATTTATTAGCACAATCAGGTGCAACGTCTCTACCATCAGTGATTATATGAATAAATACTTTTTTATTATTAGACTTTGCAATTTTTGCCATGCCTATAATATGTTCAATATGAGAGTGAACTCCGCCATCACTTAAAAGTCCTACTAAATGTATATCATTTGATTTATCTAATGTATCTTTTAATACACTATTATCTTTTAAAGTATTCTCTTCTAATGCAATATTGATTTTTACTAAATCTTGATATAAAGTTCTACCACTTCCAATTGTCATATGTCCAACTTCTGAATTTCCCATTTGTCCATCAGGTAATCCTACGTGTTTACCATATGTATGAATATACGAAAATGGTGTATTTTCAAATAAATAATCGTAAGTAGGAGTATGTGCATTTGAGAAAGCATTGAAGTCATTAGAATCATTGTGACCAATACCATCAGTAATTACTAGAATTGTCTTATTTGCCATTGTTTAAACCTTTTAAAAACTATAATATAATATAATCGCATGGATTATATCAAAATATAGGAATATGTTTGCTGAAAACATATCATCTATTTTAATACAAAATGAAGGTTTAAATTGTTTTATTGGTTTTACAGACACCTAGATATTAATATCTTTCAATATATATCAGTAAGAGCTGGTATTAGTTTTTTTATTGCTTTTTTGCTTACAATGTATTTAATGCCTAAATTTATCGCTTGGGCTAAATCAAAAAAAGCATCTCAACCTATTTATGATTTAGCACCTGATTCACATAAAGTGAAAGTAGGAACACCTACTATGGGTGGCATTGTATTTATTATTGCTACTATTGTTGCAACTATATTAACAGCTAAATTAAATAACTTTTATATTGTTGGTGGACTTTTAACAATTGCTTTATTTTCACTTATTGGTATTCAAGATGATTATTCAAAAATATCAAATGACAAAAATGATGCAGGATTAAGTGCTAAAGGTAAGTTACTGCTTCAAATATTAAGTGCAATGATAGTAATTCTTGTTCTATATTTTTATGAACATACTACAACTTTATATACACCATTTTATAAACTTCCTTTATTTGATATGGGGATATTCTCTTTAGGCTTTTGGGTATTGGTATTAGTTGCTACTTCTAATGCTGTTAATTTAACGGACGGATTAGATGGTTTGGCTACAGTTCCTTCTATTATGGCATTTTTTACACTATCTGCTTTGGTATATGTTACAGGTCATGCAATAATTGCAGGCTATTTACTTCTTCCAAATATTCAAATTGCAGGAGAACTAGCTGTAATGGGTGCAGCAATTTCAGGAGCTCTAATAGCATTCTTATGGTTTAACTCTCATCCTGCACAAGTATTCATGGGTGATAGCGGTTCTCTTCCTATTGGAGCATTTATGGGATATATGGCAATAGTTGCTAAATCAGAAATACTATTATTACTAATAGGGTTTATTTTTGTACTAGAAACAGTATCTGTAATTTTACAAGTTGGGTCATATAAATTAAGACAAAAAAGAGTTTTTTTAATGGCACCTATTCATCATCATTTTGAGGAAAAGGGCTGGAAAGAAAATAAAATCATTGTTAGATTTTGGATTATATCTTTTATGACAAATCTTTTTGCATTAATGAGTTTAAAAATTAGGTAGAGCATGGATTATCAAAAAGAAATAAGAGTATTAGGCAAGGGCTTAACAGCCCAAGCAATTAAAGAAAAGTTCCCAAATGCTTTATTATATGATGAAAGTGATTTTCATCATTATGATAAACAAAGTAGTGAATTAACAGTTGTAAGTCCAGGTATTCCACCTCATAATGAGATGATTAAAAACTCTAAAAATATTATAAGTGATTATGATTTATTTAGTGAGAGTATGCCCTTTTCGATTTGGATAAGTGGAACAAATGGAAAAACAACTACAACACAAATGTGTCAACATATACTTAAAGAAAAAAATAGTGTATGTGGGGGTAACATAGGTACTCCAACATCAAAACTTCCACTTGATAGTGCCATATGGATTCTAGAGACATCTTCTTTTACTTTTCATTATACAAATAAAGCAAAACCAAATCTATATTTACTTCTTCCAATATCAGAGGATCATATTTCATGGCATGGTTCATTTGAAGAGTACAAAAATGCAAAATTAAAACCAATATCAATGATGGGTGAGGGTGAAATAGCGATAATTCCAGAAGAATACTCATATATAAAAACTGATGCTAAGTTAATTACATATAAGAACAGTGATGATTTATGTGATAAATTCAATATTGACAAATCAAAGATAAAATTTAAAGAACCTTTTTTATTAGATGCTTTATTGGCATTATGTTCTAAAAAGATTCTTTTTGATGTAATTGATTATGAAAATATAAATACATATATTGTAGACAAGCATAAAGTAGAAGAGTTTAAAGATAATCATAATAGATTATGGATAGATGATAGTAAAGCTACAAATGTTGATGCAACTATAAATGCTCTTAGACCTTATAAAGAAGAAAAAATCCATTTAATTTTGGGTGGAGACGATAAAGGAGCTGATTTAAAACCACTTTTTGAGCATATTAAAGAGTATAATATTACAATTTATGCAATAGGAAGCAATACAAATAAACTAGTTTCTTTATCAAATGAATACAACTTAACTGCATATGAATGTAAAATTTTAGAAAACGCAGTAAAATTAATAGATAAATCACATAATCAAAAAAGCCTTGCAATGCTGTCTCCATCGGCTGCCTCTTTGGATCAATTTAACTCATACAAGCAAAGAGGAGAAGAATTTAAAAGATTGGTTTTTACTTTAAGGGAAAATTAATAAACTAATGTGTATACTTTCACTCCAATTTGAGAGGGTTCGATAGCTCAGTCGGTAGAGCAAAGGATTGAAAATCCTTGTGTCGGCAGTTCGATTCTGCCTCGAACCACCATTCAAATTTATTGGCGCTGGTGTAGCTCAGTTGGCTAGAGCAGCTGATTTGTAATCAGCAGGTCGGGGGTTCAAGTCCCTTCACCAGCTCCATTTTTTAATAATTGTCGTGCGTAAGTCTTGAAGACCAGCGCTTGACCAGAACAATAATTTTTTTATCGGTGAGGTTGGAGAGTGGTCAAATCCTGCGGATTGTAAATCCGCCGCCTACGGCTTCGAAGGTTCGAATCCTTCCCTCACCACCACTTAAATGATGCGGGAGTAGCTCAGTTGGCTAGAGCCTCTGCCTTCCAAGCAGATTGTCGCGAGTTCGAGTCTCGTCTCCCGCTCCATTTATTTTATTGTTTACTGGGAGCTGAGTTATAAGCACATATTTTTTATAACTCTATACATAAAACACTCCCATTAAAGTTAAATTTTAGTATTTTTTAAATATAATACACGTCACAAAACAAATAATAGTAATCCCCTCTGAATAGAGAAGCTAATGGGCTTATCTACTCAGAGGGCTATAACCACAAATTTAGAAGGGGAATTTTATGGCAAAAGAAAAATTCGAAAGATCGAAACCGCACGTAAATATCGGTACTATTGGTCACGTTGACCACGGTAAAACTACATTAACAGCAGCTATCACTATGTGTTTAGGGCTTAAGAATGGTCAAGCTACAATGGATTATGATCAAATTGATAATGCTCCAGAGGAAAGAGAAAGAGGAATTACTATTGCTACTTCTCACGTTGAGTATGAAACTGAAACTAGACACTACGCTCACGTAGATTGTCCAGGTCACGCCGATTATGTTAAGAACATGATTACAGGTGCTGCACAAATGGATGGTGCTATTTTAGTTATTGCTTCAACTGATGGACCAATGGCTCAAACAAGAGAGCATATCTTATTATCTAAGCAAGTTGGTGTTCCATACATCGTTGTATTCTTAAACAAAGAAGATCAATTAGATGACGAAGATAAAGAAGAAATGTTAGAATTAGTTGAAATGGAAGTAAGAGAATTACTTTCTGAGTATGACTTCCCAGGTGATGATACTCCAATCGTTGCAGGTTCTGCATTCCAAGCATTAGAAGAAGCTAAAGCTGGTACAGCTGGTGAATGGTCTGAAAAGATTTATAACTTAATGGCTGAAGTTGATGCTTATATTCCAACTCCAGAAAGATCTACTGATAAAGATTACTTAATGCCTGTTGAAGATGTATTCTCAATTGCAGGTAGAGGTACAGTTGTAACTGGTGCTATTAACCAAGGTACTGTTAGATTAGGTGATACTATTGAAATCGTTGGATTAAAAGATACTCAAACTACTACAGTTACAGGTATTGAAATGTTCAGAAAAGAAATGGATTACGCTGAAGCTGGTGATAATGCAGGTATTCTTTTAAGAGGTATTAAAAAAGAAGACGTACAAAGAGGACAAGTTCTTGTTAAGCCAGGATCTATTACTCCACATACTGTATTTAAAGGTGAGGTATATATCTTATCTAAAGAGGAAGGTGGTAGACACACTCCATTCTTCTCAGGATACAGACCACAATTTTATGTAAGAACAACAGACGTAACTGGTTCTTGTGCTTTACCAGAAGGTACTGAAATGGTTATGCCAGGTGATAATGTAGAAATGACTGTTACACTTGTTGCTCCAATTGCTCTTGATAAGGGAACTAAGTTCGCTATTAGAGAAGGTGGTAGAACTGTTGGTGCTGGTGTTGTTGCTGAAATCATCGAGTAAGGTTGATTAATGGCAAACGGAGTTAGAATCAAAATCGGATTAAAATGTCAAGAATGTGGTGATATTAACTACACAACGACAAAAAACCCTAAGACTCATACTGAAAAGTTTGAGACTAAGAAATATAGTCCTAGATTAAAAAAACACACTTTACACAAAGAAATAAAACTTAAGTCGTAAGACTTTATATCAAGGCTTGGAGACAAGCCTTGACTTACAGGTCAGTAGCTCCAATGGTAGAGCGCCGGATTCCAAATCCGACGGTTGTGGGTTCGAGTCCCTCCTGGCCTGCCATTTAAATTTTTTTAAAAGAAGTTTAGACTCCTTTTAAAAGAATTTACAAGCTTATTATCATCAAATCTGGAGTCAATTGTGAACAAATTAAAAAACTATTACAAGAATGCAAAAGAAGAACTTTCAAAAGTTATATTTCCTATTAAAGAGCAAATTAGATCTGCATATTTATCTGTATTTATTGTAGTAACTGTAATTTCACTATTTTTAGCATTAATTGACACAGTTATGTCTTTAAGCTTATCATCAATAATGAATTAAGGATAATAGAATATGGCACAAAAGTGGTATGCAATACAAACTTACTCAGGGAGTGAGTTATCTGTAAAAAGAGCATTAGAACAATTATCTGAAGAGATGAATGATGGTAAAATTGCTGAAGTTTTAGTACCTACAGAAGATTTAATAGAAATCAAAAAAGGTAAAAAAAATATAGTTGAAAGACCACTTTATCCTGCATATGCATTTGCTAAAATTGATTTAGACACTGCATTATGGCATAGAATTCAATCAATGCCTAGAGTTGGAAGGTTTATTGGTGAATCAAAAAAACCTACTCCTTTATCTGATAAAGATATTAATATGATTTTAGAAAAAGTTCAAAATAGAGCTGCTGCTAAACCAAAAGTTTCTTTTGATGAAGGTGAAATGGTAAGAATTAATGAAGGTCCATTTGCTAACTTTAATGGTATAGTAGAAGACTTTGATATGGCTTCTGGAATTTTAAAACTTAATGTTTCAATATTTGGAAGAAATACACCCGTTGAAATCTCTTATACACAAGTAGAAAGAGTAGCATAATATAATTTATTAGGCATTAGGCAAAAAAACTAGCTTCTTTAATAGTTTTCTTGCCTAATGCCTAAATACATTATAATCAATTTTTAAAAAGGAATAGCATGGCTAAAAAAGTAGAAGGTACACTTAAATTACAAATACCTGCTGGTGCAGCAAACCCATCACCACCAGTTGGACCTGCATTAGGTCAAAGAGGTATCAATATCATGGAATTCTGTAAAGCATTCAATGAAAAGACAAAAGATAAAGGTGGATTTAACATTCCTGTTGAAATCACAGTTTATTCAGATAAAAGTTTCACATTTGTAACTAAGCAACCACCAATGACAGATTTAATTAAAAAAGTTTCTGGTGTTAAAAAAGGTTCTGATAACCCTTTAAAAAACAAAATTGCAAAGTTAACTAAAGAACAAGTTTTAGAAATCGTTGATATGAAAATCGCTGATTTAAATACAGACGATAGAGAGCAAGCAGCTAAAATTGTTGCAGGTTCAGCTAGATCTATGGGTATTGAAACTGAAGCATAAGCTTTAGTTTCTTTAAAAAGTCTTACCACCGGACTTAAAAAGGCGGTAGCAAAATAAAATATTGCGGAGAATAAAATGGCAAAAATTTCAAAAAGATATAAATCATTATCAGAAAAAATTGAAGAAAAAAACTATGCTTTAGCAGAAGCTTGTGACTTATTAAAAGAATTAAAATCTGCTAAATTTGATGAATCAGTTGAAGTTGCATTAAACTTAAATGTAGATCCAAGACATGCTGACCAAATGATTAGAGGTGCTGTTGTACTTCCTAATGGTACTGGTAAAACTGTAAGAGTTGCAGTATTCGCTAAGGGTGCTAAAGTTGATGAAGCAAAAGCTGCAGGTGCTGATATTGTTGGTAACGATGATTTAGTAGAATCTGTTCAAGCTGGAAACATTGATTTTGATGTATTAATTGCAACTCCTGATTGTATGGGATTAGTTGGTAAACTAGGTAGAATCTTAGGACCAAAAGGTTTAATGCCTAACCCTAAAACTGGAACAGTAACTATGGATGTTACAAAAGCTGTTAATGATGCTAAAGGTGGACAAGTATCATATAGAGTTGATAAAAAAGGTAACATGCAAGCAGCAGTTGGAAAGATTTCTTTCTCAACAGAAGCTATAAAAGAAAATATTGAAGCATTTGTTAGTGCAATCAATAAAGCAAAACCAGCATCTGCAAAAGGTAGATACTTTACTAATGCAGCTGTATCATTAACAATGTCTCCATCAATTAAAATGGACACAAGTGAGTTAATGGACATTAAATAAGGATTTTTTCCTTATTTAATATAAACATTCAAAAGTGTTGATATCAAATCAATATTTTTGAGTGTTATTCAAAGCACTACATTAAAAACTGAAGATAGCCGGTTAGATACTACTCCAGTATCTTGTAAAACCTGCTGAAGTTGGATGTTTTGGAAGGAGATATATAAATGACTAAACAACAAAAATCAGAAATAATTGATTTCTTAACTGGTGAATTCAAAGAGTCTCAAGCTATCGTAGTTTGTGATTTTAACGGTGTATCACACAAAGAATTAGAAAGTTTAAGAATCGATGCTAGAGAAAATGGTGTTAAAGTTCAGGTTGCTAAAAATACTTTAGCTGCTGTTTCTGTTAAAAATGCAGAACTTGGTGATATCGAGTTAACTGGAAATAACATTTTCTTATGGTCTGAAGATCAAATTTCTGCTTGTAAAGTTGCTGATAAGTTCGCTACTGCTAATAAAGATAAGTTCGAAATTAAATCTGGTATCATTGAAGGTGAGATCGCTGATCTTGCTACGGTTATGGCATTCGCTAAATTACCATCTAGAGATGAACTTCTTGGTATGCTTGCTGCTACTTGGATGGCTCCAGTTCAGAACTTTACTATTGGGCTTGATGCTCTTGCAAAGAAAAAAGAAGAAGAGGCTGCTTAATAACTTAAGCAATTAATAAATATAAAATAAAATAAAAAAAATTAAGGAATAACGAAATGGCAATTTCTAAAGAAGACGTATTAGAATACATCTCTGGTTTATCTGTATTAGAGTTATCTGAATTAGTAAAAGAATTCGAAGAAAAATTTGGAGTATCTGCACAGCCTGTTGCTGTAGCTGGTGCTGCTGGTGGAGCTGCTGCTGAAGCTGCTGAAGAACAAACTGAGTTTGATGTTATCATTAAAGATGCTGGAGCTAAGAAAATTAACGTAATTAAAGTAATTAGAGCGTTAACTGGTCTTGGATTAAAAGAAGCAAAAGCAATGGCTGAAGAAGCTGGTGCTAAAGTAAAAGAAGGTGTTTCTAAAGATGACGCTGAAGCTGCAAAAGCTGAATTAGAAGGTGCTGGAGCTACTGTAGAATTAGCATAATTCTCCTCCCTATCTTACACACGTTACACAAGGCGACGGCCTTGTGTAAAGATTAGCATCTTTGAAGGCTAAGGTTAGAATTTACTCAAATTTTAACCCTATCCTTTATGGATGCTTTTGTGCTTTATACAAAAAGCTTAAAACTAAACCAAATTTTATAACAAGGCCGACAATGTTAAACTCTTTAAAATCTGGTAATAGACTTAGAGTTGATTTTGCAAAAAATCCACAACAAATTGAAATTCCAAATCTACTACAATTACAACAAAATTCATATGATTCATTTTTAATGATTGGACAAGAAGAAAGAGCTGATGCTGGTATAGAAAAAGTATTCAAATCTATTTTCCCAATTCATGATGCACAAAATAGGATTACATTAGACTATCTTGGTTCTGATGTAGGTAAACCTAAATACGATGTTAGAGAATCAATGGTAAGAGGTCTTACTTACTCTATTCCTTTAAAAATCAATATTAGATTAACTTTATGGGACTTAGACGAGAAGACAGGTGAAAAAATTGGTGTTAAAGATATGAAAGAACAATCTTTATTCATCAGAGAAATTCCATTAATGACAGATAGAACTTCTTTTATTGTAAATGGTGTTGAAAGAGTAGTTGTTAACCAATTACACAGATCACCAGGTGTTATCTTTAAAGAAGAAGAATCAAATACATCTGATAACAAACTAATCTATACAGGTCAAATTATTCCTGATAGAGGTTCGTGGTTATATTTTGAGTATGATGCAAAAGATGTATTATATGTAAGAATTAATAAAAGAAGAAAAGTTCCTGTAACAATTTTATTTAGAGCATTAGGTTACTCTAAAGAAGATATTATCAAACTTTTCTATCCTATATTAAATGTTAAAATCAAAAACAATAAATTCTTAACAGAATTTAATCCTGAAGATTTCACAGGAAGAGTTGAATTTGATTTAAAAGATGAAAAAGGTAATTTAATATTAGCTGCTGGTAAAAGGCTTACTGCTAGAAAAGCAAAAGCTTTAGAAGAAGGTGGTTTAAAACTAGTTGAATATCCAATTGAATTACTAATGGATAGATCAACTGCATCTACTATATTTGATCCTGAATCTGGCGAAGTGTTATTTGATGCTTTAACTAATTTAGATGAAATTAAATTAAAAAAACTTTTAGATTTAGGTTTTGAAAATTTTGATATCGCAAATGACTTAGCAACAGGTGTTGATGATTCTATTATCAATGCATTTAAAGCTGATGCTGAATCATTAAAATTATTAAAACAAACAGAAGAAATTGATGATGAAAATGATTTATCAGCAATTAGAATCTATAAAGTTATGAGACCAGGTGAGCCTGTAACTAAAGAAGCTGCAAAAGAATTTGTTAAAAAACTATTCTTTGATCCAGAAAGATATGACTTAACTAAAGTTGGTAGAATGAAAATGAACCACAAGTTAGGTGTTAATGTTCCTGAATATGTAACGACTTTAACTTATGAAGATGTTATTAAAACAGTTCAATATTTAGTAAAAGTTAAATCTGGTCATGGTCATATTGATGATAGAGATCACTTAGGTAACAGAAGAATTAGAGCAATTGGTGAATTATTAGCAAATGAAATGCATTCTGGTTTAATTAAAATGCAAAAAGCTATTAGAGATAAAATGACTACTTTATCAGGTACATTAGAAGATATTATGCCTCATGATTTAGTTAACTCTAAAATGATTACATCAACTATTACTGAATTCTTTACATCTGGTCAGTTATCTCAATTTATGGATCAAACTAACCCATTATCAGAAGTTACTCATAAAAGAAGACTTTCTGCACTTGGTGAAGGTGGTTTAGTAAAAGAAAGAGCTGGATTTGAAGTAAGAGATGTTCACCCAACTCACTATGGTAGAATTTGTCCAGTTGAAACTCCAGAGGGTCAAAATATTGGTCTTATTAATACTTTATCAACTTTCTCTAAAGTTAATGATTTAGGATTTATTGAAGCACCATATAAGACTGTTAAAGATGGTCAAATAACTGATGAAATTAAGTACTATACAGCAACTCAAGAAGAGGGACTAGTAATTGCTCCTGGATCAACTAAAGTTGATGAAAATGGAAAAATTGTTGAACCTCTAATTGAAGCTAGACAAGATGGAGAAATTTTATTAGTTGAAAGAAGTAAAGTTGATTTAATTGATATTTCTTCTCAAATGGTTATGGGTGTTGCTGCATCTTTAATTCCATTCTTAGAGCATGATGATGCCAATAGAGCCTTAATGGGATCGAATATGATGAGACAAGCTGTTCCATTATTAAAACCTAATGCTCCTGTTGTTGGAACTGGTTTAGAAAAAACAGTTGCAAGAGACGCATGGGAAGCTATTAAAGCTGATAGAGGCGGAGTTATTGAAAAAGCTGATGCTAAGAATATCTACGTTAGAGGTGAAGATGAAAACGGTGCCTTTATTGATCACTATACAGTAAATAAAAATGTTAGAACAAATAATAATACTTCATTTGGTCAAAGAATTGGCATAAAAGAGGGTGATATTGTTGAAAAAGGACAAGTTATTGCTGATGGTCCTTCTATGGACAATGGTGAGTTAGCAGTTGGTGTTAATGCTTGTGTTGCCTTTATGCCATGGAATGGATATAACTATGAGGATGCGATTGTTCTTTCTGAGAGATTAATTAAAGAAGATGCATTTACTTCTGTTCATATTTATGAAAAAGATGTTGAATGTAGAGAGCTTAAGCATGGTAATGAAGAAATTACTAGAGACTTACCAGGTGTTAAAGAAGAATCAATTTCTCACTTAGATGGATCAGGTATTGTTAAAGTTGGTACATTTGTTAAGCCAGGTATGATTTTAGTTGGTAAAGTAACTCCAAAAGGTGAAATCAAACCAACTCCTGAAGAAAGACTTTTAAGAGCTATCTTTGGAGAAAAAGCTGGGCATGTTATTAACAAATCATTATTAACTCCTACTTCTATGGAAGGAACTGTTGTTGACGTTAAAGTATTCACTAAAAAAGGATACGAAAAAGATGAAAGAGCAGTAGCTGAGATTGAAGCAGAAAAAGCAGAATTAGATATTAAACATCATGATAAGCTATTAATGCTAGATAGAGAAGAAATCTTAAAAATCAATGATTTATTATCTAAATCAGAATTAGCTAAAGATGTTGAAGTTGAAGAGGTTACTTATAAAAAAGGTGAAAAAATTCCTTTTGAAATTTTAACTAATGTTAACAGATTTGCTATGAAAAAAGTTGTTGCTTCTTATTCAAATGAAGTTGAGAAGAAATACAATGAAATTAAAGATTACTTTATTAAGCAAAAAGCTCAATTAAGAGATGAACATGAAGAAAAACTTCAAGTATTAGAGCATGATGATATTTTACCTTCAGGTGTAATTAAACAAGTTAAAGTTTATATTGCAACTAAGAGAAAAATCAAGGTTGGGGATAAAATGGCCGGAAGACACGGTAATAAAGGTATTGTTTCTAATATCGTTCCTCAAGTTGATATGCCTTATATGAAAGATGGATCTACTGTTGATGTAATTCTTAACCCACTAGGGGTACCTTCAAGGATGAATATTGGTCAGATCCTAGAAGTTCACTTAGGTTTAGTTGGTATGAAGCTTGGTGCTCAAATTCAAGAAATGTTTGAAAACAAAAAAGCAGAATTTGTAACTGAGTTAAGAGCAAAAATGAGTGAAATTGCATCTGTTGCTAAGCTTATGAATGGTAAAGAATTTATGGATTCATTATCAGATGAAGATCTTATTAAATATGGTCAAGACTGGACTAAGGGTGTAAGATTTGCTACACAGGTATTTGATGGTGTTAAAGAAGAAGAGTTTGTAAAACTTTTTGAATTAGCTAAAATTGATACTGATGGTAAAACTAGACTTTATGATGGTAAAACAGGTACTGCTATGAATGAGAGAGTTAATGTTGGTTATATGTATATGCTAAAACTACATCACTTAGTTGATGAAAAAGTTCACGCAAGATCTACAGGACCTTACTCACTTGTAACACAACAGCCTGTTGGTGGTAAAGCACTATTTGGTGGTCAGAGATTTGGGGAAATGGAAGTTTGGGCTCTTGAAGCATATGGAGCTACAAATGTTCTTAAAGAGATGCTTACAACTAAATCAGATGATGTTGAAGGTAGAACAAGAGCATATAGAGCAATCGCTAATGGTGAAAATGTTCCAAGTTCGGGTGTACCTGAAACATTCTTCGTATTAACGAAAGAGTTAAAAGCTTTAGGTTTAGATGTTGAGATATTTGACGAGGTAGAAAACGATGAGCAATAATGAAAAAATTTTAGAACCAATTGAAATAAAAGAATTAGAAAGACCGACTGACTTTTCGGCCTTTCAATTAAGACTTGCTAGTCCTGAAAAAATTCTTGCATGGTCTTCTGGTGAAGTAAAGAAACCTGAAACTATTAACTATAGAACACTTAAACCTGAAAGAGATGGATTATTTTGTGCTAAGATTTTTGGACCTGTAAAAGACTATGAGTGTCTTTGTGGTAAATACAAAAAAATGAGATACAAAGGTGTAGTTTGTGAGAAATGTGGTGTTGAAGTAACATCATCGAAAGTTAGAAGACACAGAATGGGTCATATTGACTTAGTTTCTCCTGTTGCACACATTTGGATGGTTTCATCATTACCTACAAGAATAGGTACTTTATTAGGTGT
The DNA here is from genome assembly GCF_024267655.1 of Arcobacter roscoffensis. NCBI lineage: Bacteria > Pseudomonadati > Campylobacterota > Epsilonproteobacteria > Campylobacterales > Arcobacteraceae > Arcobacter > Arcobacter roscoffensis. The sequence continues at coordinate 2,603,042 of NZ_CP100595.1, read as the reverse complement.
AAAACTAAAAGATTTAGAAAGAGTATTATATTACGAAGCATATATTGTAAGTGAGCCAGGTGATGCTTATTATGATAATGAGAAAACTAAAAAAGTATCAAAATTTGATATTTTAAATGAAGAACAATATAGAACTATTTCTGATTTATTTGAACATACTGGTTTTGAAGCTGATATGGGTGGACAAGTTGTAAGAGATTTACTAGAAACTTTAGACTTATTTGAATTATTAACTAAGTTAAAAGAAGAAATGTCTGCAACTAAATCAGAAGCAAAAAGAAAAACTATTATTAAAAGACTTAAAGTTGTTGAAAACTTTATTAACTCTGGAAATAGACCTGAATGGATGATGTTAACTCAGTTACCAGTACTTCCACCAGATTTAAGACCATTAGTATCTTTAGATGGTGGTAAATTTGCAGTTTCTGATGTTAATGACTTATATAGAAGAGTTATTAACAGAAATAACAGACTTAAAAGACTTACAGAACTTGATGCACCTGAAATTATTATTAGAAATGAAAAAAGAATGCTTCAAGAAGCAGTTGATGCTTTATTTGATAATGGTAAAACTGCAAATGCTGTTAAGGGTGCAAATAAAAGACCATTAAAATCTTTATCTGAGATTATTAAAGGTAAGCAAGGTAGATTTAGACAGAACTTACTTGGTAAAAGGGTTGACTTCTCAGGTAGATCTGTAATTGTTGTTGGACCTACTTTAAATATGGACCAGTGTGGTATTCCTAAAAAAATGGCTTTAGAGTTATTTAAACCACACTTAATGGCTAAGTTAGAAGAAAAAGGTTATGCAACTACATTAAAATCTGCAAAGAGATTAATTGAGTCTGAAACTAATGAAGTTTGGGAATGTTTAAATGAGATTGTTGATGAGTATCCTGTTATGCTAAACAGAGCACCAACTCTTCACAAATTATCAATTCAAGCTTTCCACCCAGTATTAATTGATGGAAAAGCTATTCAGTTACATCCATTAGTTTGTGCTGCATTTAATGCCGACTTCGATGGTGACCAAATGGCCGTACACGTTCCATTATCACAAGAAGCAGTTGCAGAAGCTAAAATTTTAATGATGTCTTCAATGAACATCCTTTTACCAGCATCAGGTAGAGCTATTGCTGTACCATCACAAGATATGATTTTAGGTATTTACTACCTATCATTAGAAAAAGATGGTGTAAAAGGTGAGCATAAATTATTTACAGATGTAAATGAAGCTAAAATTGCTTTAGATATGGCTCAAGTTAATTTACATGCAAAAATTAGAACTAAGATTGATGATAAAGTTATTCATACTACTGTTGGTAGATTAATTGTTCACGAAATCTTACCTGATTTTGTTCCTGTTTCATTATGGAATAAAATTTTAAAGAAAAAAGATATCGGTACTTTAGTAGACTATATTTATAAGCATGGTGGTTATGAAGTAACTCCTAGATTCTTAGATAACTTAAAGAACTTAGGTTTCAGATATGCAACTGATGCTGGTATTTCTGTATCTATTGATGATATTAGAGTTCCTGAAACAAAAGAAGGTCATATTGCTTCTTCTAAAAAAGAAGTTATTGAAGTTCAAAAGCAGTTTGCACAAGGTTTATTAACTGAGCAAGAAAGATATAATAAGATTATTGATATTTGGACAGAAGTAAATAATAAACTTGGTTCTGAAATGATGAATTTAGTTGAGCAAGATAAAGATGGATTTAACTCTATTTATATGATGGCCGATTCTGGGGCAAGAGGTTCTGCTGCACAGATTAGACAGCTTTCGGGTATGAGGGGTCTTATGGCTAAGCCAGATGGTTCTATTATTGAAACGCCAATTATTTCGAACTTTAGAGAAGGTCTAAACGTACTTGAGTACTTTATTTCTACTCACGGTGCTAGAAAAGGTCTTGCGGATACAGCTTTAAAAACTGCCAATGCAGGTTACTTAACAAGAAAACTAATTGATGTATCTCAAAATGTAAGAATCACAATTGAAGATTGTGGAACTCATGAGGGTATTGAAATTACAGATATTTCTTTTGGTAATGAATTAATTGAATCATTAGAAGAAAGAATCACTGGTAGAGTTATTGCTGAAGATATTATTGATCCTATCTCTAATGAGATTTTATTTACAGAAGGAACATTAATTACTGAAGAAAATGCAAAAGTTGTTGCAGAAGCTGAAGTAAAATCAGTAGTAATTAGAACACCTTTAACTTGTAAAGTAGAACATGGTTTATGTTCTAAATGTTATGGTCTTAACCTTGGTGAGCAAAGAAAAGCTACTCCAGGTGAAGCTGTTGGTGTTGTTGCAGCACAGTCTATTGGTGAGCCAGGAACACAGCTTACACTTAGAACATTCCACGTTGGTGGTACTGCATCTGCTACACAAACAGAAAGAGAATTAAGAGCTGATAAAGAAGGTTTCATTAGATACTATAACATCAGAACTTATAAAAATAGTGAAAATAAAAATATCGTTGCGAACAGAAGAAATGCAGGTATTTTATTAGTTGAACCAAAAATAAACGCGCCATTCAAAGGTAATGTTACTGTTGAAACTATTCACGAAGAGGTTATTTTAACTATCTCTAATGGAAGTGAAGATAAGAAATATTACTTAAGAAAGAACGACGTTGCAAAACCAAATGAGCTTGCTGGTGTATCTGGTAAGATTGAAGGTAAATTATATTTACCATATACAGATGGTGTTGAAGTTGAAGCTAATGAGTCAGTTGTTGAAATGATTAAAGATGGTTGGAATGTTCCAAACAGAATTCCATTCGCTTCTGAATTAAGAGTTGCAGATGGAGCTCCTATTACTTCTAAGATTGTAACAGGTGCAAAAGGTGTTGTTAAATACTATAAATTAACTGGTGACTATTTAGAAAGAAGACATGATATTAAAGCTGGTGACAAAGTTGATGAAAAAGGTTTATTTGCTGTAATCGTTGATGGTGAAGGTAGAGAAGCATTAAGACACTATGTTGCTAGAGGTTCAAAAGTTGAATTAAATGATGATGTAGAAGTTGAAAAAGAATCAGTTATCGCAGTACCAGAAAGTGAAGAACAAGTTGTAATCGCTGAGTGGGATCCATATTCAAATCCATCAATTGCTGAAAAAGAAGGTACTATTACATTTGAAGATATTATTCCAGGTGTAACAGTTTCTGAGCAATTTGATGAGTTAACAGGTACTTCTAAGTTAGTTGTAAATGAGTATATTCCAAGTGGATATAAACCAACTGTTATCTTAGCAACAGAAGATAAAGAGTTAATTAGATATCAATTAGATCCTAAAACATCTATCAATGTATCTGAGGGACAAAAAGTTAATGTAGCTGATATTATTGGTAAAACACCAAAAGCAACTCAAAAATCGAAAGATATTACTGGGGGTCTTCCAAGAGTATCTGAGTTATTTGAGGCTAGAAGACCTAAGAATATTGCAGTACTTGCATCATTTGATGGTATAGTTTCATTTGGTAAGCCACTTAGAAATAAACAAAGAATAATTATTACTGATGAAAATGGTAATAAAGGTGAATTCTTAGTTGAAAAATCTAAGCAAATCTTAGTACATGAAGGTGAGTTTGTACATGCTGGTGAGGCATTAACAGATGGTCAAACATCTCCTCATGATGTATTAAGAATTTTAGGTGAAAAAGCATTACATTACTTTATTGTATCAGAAGTACAACAAGTATATAGATCTCAAGGGGTAAATATTGCTGATAAACATATTGAGGTTATTACATCTCAAATGTTAAGACAGGTATCTATACTTGATGGTGGAGATACTAAGTTTATTATTGGTGATATGATTTCTAAGAAAAGATTTAAAATTGAGAATGAAAGAATTATTAAACTTGGTGGAGAGCCAGCTATTGCAGAACCATTATTACTTGGTATTACAAGAGCAGCTGTTACATCTGATTCTATTATCTCAGCAGCATCTTTCCAGGAAACTACAAAAGTATTAACAGAAGCTGCAATTTCAGCTAAAATGGATATGCTAGAAGACTTAAAAGAGAATGTTGTAATTGGTAGAACTATCCCCGTTGGAACAGGACTTTATAAAGATAAGAAAATTAAATTTTCACAACCTAACGAACAATAAGGCTTAGCCTTATTGTTTAACACTTAAATATGGAATACTTATTACTACTTACAGTATTTATACTACTAGAGTTTTTTGAATCAAAATGGCAAAAAGCTGATACTTTACATGGATTGATTTTAAACAATTTTTACTTATTTAAACAAAATATATTTTTATACTTTTCTATGCATGTTACTTTCTTTTATACAATGTTTTTATGTTTTTATTTAAATAATTTTGGATTTTGGATGAGTTCAATTTTGATAATTAAGTTTTTAGATATAACTTTTAAATTATCAATGATGAAAAAATTATTAAATGGCTCTACTCTTGAAGAAGTAATGCCCCTAAATATACAAATGTCTAATATTTTTAGATACATGAATGTAATCATATACCCTACAAGTTTCATTTTTGCACTTAATCTTATTTAATCAATACTAATAGTAATTATCAATTTTATATAAGCATTAGTTAGTTATTATTCATTTATGAATAGTATAGAATTTAAACAATTAATATTAAACGCAAACTACTATACAAAATATGAACCTATTTTGTATAAAGATAGTTTAGAAATATATGGTTATGAGGCATTGTCAAAATTTGACATAAACAATGATGTTATAAGTACAGAAGATATTTTCAAAAAACTTCACCATAATAATAAACTTTTTTTTGAACTTGAGAAAAGAAATAAACAATTACAAGTTGAAAATTTTGATTTCAAAAGTAAGCTTTTTCTAAATTTTGATGCAGATATTTTTGTAACTTGCGAACAACAACAATTTTGGGAGAGTTTTTTATTAGAACATAAAACAAACTTAGTTGTAGAAATTACAGAAAATGGAAGTGATGATGAAACAAGTGCAACTATTATGAAAAACTTTTCATTATGGCTAAAAAAGAAGTCTATAGATACAGCATTAGATGACTTTGCTCAAGATGGTTCAATGTTTTCTTTTTTTATGATGAATAATAGTAAATATATTAAAATAGATAAGTCTTTTATCAAACAAATAAACTCAAATGAAAATTATATACACTATTTAAATGGTATTTTAAAAACAATCAAATTAAATGGGCAATATTCAATTATAGAAGGCGTTGAATCAAAATATGATTATGATATGATTAAGAGCTTAGATTGTGATTTTGTGCAAGGTTATTATTTTGATACCCTTGTAACTATTGTTTAATTTTATTTGGTTAAAATTTTATATCAAGAAAAAAGGATAAAGATGCAATATTTAATTATCGCTTATGATTATGAAGATGCTTTAGAAAAAAGAATGGAGTCAAGACCTACTCATGTTGAGGAAACTCAAAAATTAATGGCTGAGGGAAAGATAGTATCTGCTTGTGCATTAATAGAAGATGATAAAATGGTTGGTTCATCTGTAGTTACAAATTTTGAAGATGAAGATGAATTTGATGAGTGGTTAGTAAATGAACCATATGTTAAAAATGGTGTATGGAATATGGAAGAAATTCAAGTTGTTCCTATTAAGGTTATGCCAAAAGCTTAAGAAGAATTTCTTCTTGAGTTTTTTTAGAATAGTTAAATTTAAACTCACACTCTTTTAAATACAAAACAAAATTTTCACTATTTAATCCTTTGTATTTTTTCAAAAAAATCTCAAGAAAATTCCAAAAATCATTTATCATACTATTTGAGCTTTCTAGTTTTGTAATTTTGTTAAATTTTATAAAGTTTGATAAATCTTTATTATTGGAACTTACAAATTTACTTAGTGAAGGAAGCATAATGTTATAAATGTAGCCATTATAATTAAATGTCAAAAAGTTTTGTGCTGCTTTTAAATTATTGTTTTTTATGTATATATACTCATCAAATTCATATTTATTATCTTTTCTTTTTATATATTCATTATCTAATAAATTGGTTATATGTTTTCTATATAACATAAACTTCTTAGAAACAGTTATATAGTTTAGTTTTAAGTTTTTAGAAGTTTCTAATGCTGTTTTATTTTCACAAAAAGAGTCAATAAGTTTCAACTCGCGTTTGTATTTTTTTAGTGAAAACTTCTTTTTGCATGAAGCACACTTTATATGTTCATTTTTAAGATAGTATAGTTTACTACTATTACAATAAATACAATTTTTCATTTTTAGTTCCAAAAGTATATAAGAAATATTAAAATTTATTTTACAGTAAAAATCTTAAGATAAAATTCACAAAAACTATAGGAGTATATATGAAAAACCTAATCTTACTTTTTTGTTTTGCAATAGTTTCAAATGCACATTTTCTTACAATGTTGCCAAATACAGATACTATCAAAAATAAAAATGAAGCAAATCTGAAAATTGAAGCTATGTTTATTCATCCTTTTGAACAAACAGGTATGAATATGGAGAAACCAGAGGGAATTTACTTAAATACTAAAAATAATCCTTTAGATTTAAAAGAGATAAAACTATTTGGTGAAAAAGCATGGAGTACGAACTATAGTGTAAAAAAACCAGGTGTATATAAGTTTTTTACAGTTCCTAAACCTTATTTTGAACCAGCGGAGGGTAAGTTTATTTCTCATGTTCCAAAAGTGATTGTAAGTGCTTATGGATTAGAAGAGGGCTGGGATGAACCAATTGGATTAAAATATGAAATTGTTCCTATGGTAAAACCATTTGCTTTATATACTGGAAATATTTTTACAGGAAAAGTTTTAGTTGATGGTAAACCTGTATCAAATGTTGAAGTTGAAGTAGAATTTTATAATACTTTAGGACTAAAAGCTCCTAGTGATTCACATATTACACAAGTTGTTAAAACAAATTCAAATGGTGAATTTAGCTTTGTTATGAATCAAAAAGGTTGGTGGGGATTTGCTGCGCTGATTGAAGAAGGACAAAAAGAGTTTAATGGTAAAATGTATCCTATCGAAAATGGTGCATTAATGTGGGTAAAAACATATTAATAAAATAGAATTTAGGATTTAAGATGCATATATCAGATGGAGTATTAAGTATAGAAGTTGCAAGTACTTTAGGTGTAGTAAGTTTAGCTTTATGTGCTTACTCTATAAAGAGTATTAAAAGTGAAAATATATCTTTAGTTGCAGCAATGAGTGCTTTATTTTTTATCGCATCTTTTATTCATATTCCATTAGGCCCAACTCAAATACATTTGCTTTTAATAGGTGTGATAGGATTATTTTTAGGAAAGGCAGTTTTTTTAAGTCTTGCTATTGCTTTGTTATTACAAGCCTTACTTTTAGGATATGGAGGTTTAACTTCTTTAGGAGCAAATATAATTATTATGGCACTTCCAGCATTTTTAGTTTATCTTTTAAATAAACTAAGCTTTTTTAAAAAAATTAATGAAAAAATTAGATTTTTTTTATATGGAAGTTTAGGTATTGCTTTTAGTGTAATATTATTAGCCTTGGTTTTATATTTTGCAAAAGATGAATACTTAATAGCCTCTTACTCTTTAATAATAGCAAATATTCCTGCTATAATTTTGGAAGGATTAATCACACTATTTTTACTTCTTTATATTAAAAAATCAATTCCAAAACTTTTAAAAGAGGCCAATGTATGATGAGAATTATATGTATTTTGTTTATATTTATAAGTAGTATTTATGCCCATAAATTAAATGTATTTACAAATTTTGAAGATAATAAGCTTTATGTAAATTCATATTTTGCAAATGGCAATGCTTGTCAAAAATGTAAGATAAGAATTATAAAAGATGATAAATTGGTTATTGAAGATAAAACTAATACAAAAGGTGAGTTTGAAACCACAGTAAATTATAACTCTTTTATTTTAAGTGTTGATGCAGGCTCTGGGCATGCTATATTAAAAGATATACAAAAAGTAATAAAACCTAAAAAAAGATATGAAAATAATCAATTACAAAAACTTCAAGAAGAGAATAAAAACTTGAAACTACAAATTAAGCTTTTAGAAGAGAGATTATCATACTTTGAGTTTTTCAAAATAGTCTTTGCTTTAATTGTGATTATTGGAATCTTTACATTTTTAAAAAGAGTAAAAAAGAGCTAATGTGAGTATTTTCAATCCAGCAATATCTTTGGTTTGTGCATTTTTTTATTCACTTTTGGTAAGTTTTTCTTATTTCGAAGTATATTTTATAATTCCTCTTATTTTCTTACTTTTTATAAATAAAGATAATTTACTCTATATATTCAAAAAACTACTTTTTTTAAATCTTTTTATATTTATACTTTTTTTAACTTTGTTGTATAGCAGTTCCTTTGAAGATGCACTAAATATTTATATAAGAGCAAATGCTATAATTCTTTTTAATCTGAGTTTATTTTTTAGTTCAAAGGGCTATGATATAGTAAGAGCTTTAAGTATTTTAAAATTGCCTAAGAGTTTAGTTGCTACTACTTATTTTACTTTGAAAATGATAGAGTTTTTATCAACAGATTTTGTTTTAATAAAAAACAGTTTAAAAGCAAGAGGGTTTAAGGCAAATACTTCTTTATTTACATATGAGACATTTGGTAATATCTTGGGTTTATTGTTTGTAAAAGCAATTAGAAAGTCTTATGCTTTAAAACAGACTTTTATATATAGAGGCTTTAATGGAGAGATTTTTTTAAATGATGATTTTTCATTAAATATAAAAGATTACTATTTAATTGTCGTAACTTTTTCCATAATTTTAATAAAGGTAATTTATGAGTTGTTCATTTAATTTAAAAAATATAAGCTATAAAAATGATACGAAACATCTATTTTCTAATATAAACTTAGATGTAGGACATGAGCAAAAAGTAGCAATTATTGGCTCAAATGGAGCAGGGAAAAGCTCCCTTCTTAAAATAATAGCAGGATTAGAGTCAAACTATGAAGGTGAACTTCACTTATTTCATAATAAAATTAGTTCTAAAAAAGAGTATGAAAGATTTAGAAGTGATATAGGTTATCTTCCTCAAGATGTTAGTGATTTTTTTCTTTGTCCTACTGTAATAGAAGATGTAATGTTTAATCTTAGATGTAGGGGCGAAAAAAAAGAAGAGGCATACACTAAGGCATTAGTAATTTTAGAGCAGTTAAATATAGTTCATCTAAAAGATAGAATAATTTATGACTTAAGTGGAGGAGAACAAAAAATCGTAGCTATTGCTGGTATTTTGATAACAAAACCAAAAATACTACTTTTAGATGAACCTACTAATGCTTTAGATAGTAGCTCAGAGCAAAAAATTATTGAACTGTTAAACTCTATAAATAAATCTATGGTAATTGTATCTCATCATAAAAGTTTCATTGAAAAGCTAGCACCAACAATATATGAACTAAAATCAAATGGCTTGAAACTAATCTAAATTTAGTTAATATATAATTCTATACTAGCTCAAATAGGAGTTGAAATGGGAAAGATTATATATCACTACTGTCATGTGGAAGCCTTTCGTGCAATTATTCAAAATAAGAAATTATGGTTAAGTTCTGTTTATAATCTAAATGATTACAAGGAAATACACTGGATAAACGATAAGGTAAATAGTAAATTAGAAAGAGTAAGAAATAAAGATAACTTCTCTAAATATAAAGCCTTTGAAGATATTTTTAATAAGCAATTACCAAGTGTCTACATAGCTTCTTTTTCTCAAGGAAGTGATTTGTTAAGTCAATGGAGAGCATATGCAAATGATGGTTATGGTGTTGCGATTGGTTTTAACTCAGATTATTTTAAAACAAACAATTTAGTTCATACAACAGAAGTTTTATATGATGAGAACTTACAAGAAGAACAAATTGATGTAATCTTTAAACCTTTAGAAAATATTGAAAATGATATAGATTTTCAAAGTACAAAGTTTAAAGAAATTTGTAAAGAAGTAATATCAAATATAAACAATCTTGCTGCAAAATCAAAAAATGAACTTTTTGAAGAGGAAAAAGAAGTAAGGCTTATTCATAATCCAATTATAATAGATGATAAAGAAAACGAAGAGTTTATTTTTAAGAATAATTTGTCAAATATGATGTTTCGTGCAGTTTGCGGAAACCTTATTCCTTATTTTGAATTTGATTTCAATAAAAATATTGAAAATACTCCAGCTATTATTGAGATTATAAGAGGACCTAAAAATAGATTTATAGATAAAGAAATTAAGATTTTTTTATCTAATAACGGTTTTTATAATGTAGATATAAAAAGTTCAAAATCTTCATATCGATAAGAGTTTTTTATTTGATTTATAATAAAATGTAATAAGAAAAGGAATACTTATGGACTGTAAAGAAGAAAATAATAAATTAAGTATTGAATTAGAATCTTTTAAAACTCTTATTAATGAAACAGGTGCTTATGTTTATACTAAAGATTTATATGGAAAATATACCTTTGCAAATAGTCTAGTTTTATCCTTATTTGAAAAATCTTTAGATGAGGTTATAGGAAAAGATGATACTTCTTTTTTTGATTTAAATATGTCAAATGAATTAAAGAAAAATGATTCAGAAGTTTTAGTAGATGGAAAAATTATTGAAAAAGAAGAAATTAATTATATAAAAGAGACAAAAGAAGAGAGAATCTATTGGACCGTAAAAAAGCCTTTGTATAACAAAGAGGGTAATATTATTGGAATGTGTGGTATTTCAACAGATATTACTCAAAGAAAAAAACTTGAATTAGAACTTGAAGAGAAAACAAAACTCTTAAATACTATTTTAGATAATGTAGATGCGTATATTTATATGAAAGATGAAAATAGAAAATTCAAATATGTAAATTCTAAAGTGGCTAATCTTTTTGGTTACGAGGCTGATTATATAATAGGTAAAAAAGATATAGAAGTTTTAAACAAAGATGTTGCTGAGAGTTTCTGGGAAATGGATAAAAAAGTTTTTGAATCAAATAAATCAAAAAGTCAAGAAGAACTGTATTTTGATGATGAAGGAAATGAAAGACACTATTGGAGTAAGAAAATTCCTTTTAAAATGCAAGGGGATGATTTTATGTCTTTAATTGGTTTATCTACTGATATTACTGAGCTTCAACAATTAAAAGATAAACTAAAAAAACAATCAATTACTGATTATTTAACAAAGGCAAATAATAGAAGATATTTTGTTCAGCAGGCAAAAATAGAGTTTAAAAAGTCAATCAGGCATAAATTAGATTTATCTATCTTAATCTTAGATGTTGATTGGTTTAAAAAGGTAAATGATACTTATGGACATTTAATAGGAGATAAGGTTCTAATAGAAATAGTAAAACTATGTAAAAAACTAAAAAGACAAGAAGATACCTTCTGTAGAATAGGTGGGGAAGAGTTTGCTTTTATTTTACCTTGTACAAATATAGTTCAAGCAGAAGAGTTTGCTTATAGATTAAAAGAATTTCAAGAAAAAAAACCTTTTAAGAATATATGTGAAGATGATATAAATATCACTTTTAGTATGGGTATTTCATCTTATTATCAACCTGATGAAAGTTATGAGTCTATCTTTTCAAGGGCTGATGATGCTTTATATGAAGCAAAAGAGAGTGGAAGAAATAAGGTTTGTATTAAATAAACTTATTTCTTCTGTTTAAATCTAACTTTTTTTAAAAAACTTTTCATCTTCTCTTTGTTCTTATCTGATAACTCTACACTGCTTTTATCTACATTATCTCCATAATCAATATTTAGCATATCAGATTTTTTCATATTTAGAATTTGAGATTGGAATACACTTCTATGTCCTGTAATCAAAAATGTAATAATTGCACTAATTGCTGCATAGTGAGCTATCTCTATTCCAAAAAGTTCAACTGCCATAATCGTTGCTGCTATTGGAGCATTTGTAGTTCCTGCTAAAACACTTGTAAGCCCAAGAGCTGCAAATAAAGCAATGTTATCACCTATTAAAGTTCCAAAAAACTGCCCACTAGTTGCTCCCACATAAAAAATAGGGGTAATAACTCCTCCACTTCCTCCTGCACCTAAGGTTACAGATGTATATATTGTTTTTGCAATAAATGAGTACCATGGTATATCATTTGCCATATTTGGATCACTATAAAAAAGTGTAGAGATTGTATCAAGTCCTAGTCCAAAATATTTATCACCAATAAAAAAAGATAGAACTACCAAGAACGTACCTGCTAGAAATGCCTTCAAATAGACATTAAGCTTGATTTTTTTTATTTGAATTTCTGTATTTTTTAAAGTAACAATCATAAAATAAGAGATTAGTCCAAAAAATAGACCTGCTATTATTACTTGAAGCATTAAGACAATATCAAAAGGAATAGCATTTGAAAACTCCATATGATAGTAAGTATAATTAATACCTAAAAGTTTAGCTGTTGTATAGGCTGCAAATCCAGCAATAAATGAGGGTAATAATACATCATACATTATAATACCAATAATTAAAACTTCAACCCCAAAAATAGCACCTGAAATTGGTGTTCCAAATACAGAAGCAAAACCGGCACTAATACCACATATTACAAGTTTTTTTCTATCTCTTGCGGAGAATTTCACAAGTTGAGATATAAAAGAAGCAGCACCAGCTCCTATTTGAGCACCTGGACCTTCTTTTCCTACAGAACCTCCTGTAAAAATTGTAATAACTGTGGCAAAAAGTTTAATAGGCATAACTTTTACATCCATTAAACCATCTTTTTTATGTACAGCTTCAATAACTTTTTCTGTACCATGACCTTTTGCATCGGGGGCAAATTTTTTTACTAAAAAAATAGTTAACATTAAACCAAATGGCAATAAATAGTAAGAAGGAAAGGGAAGAAGTTCACCTTGAGTATTTGCACTATGTATGATATTTAAAAAGAAAGTAATTATTGCACCAATAATCACACCAATAGCTGATGATAGTAAAACCCATTTTGTTACACTAAAAAATATAAGAGATTGTTCTAAAAAATGTTTTTTCATAATAGAATCTTTGGAAAGTATTTATAATAAAATTGTAACACATAAAAGTAAGACAGAATTAAAAAAAAGCAATACATGTAGAAAAGTTTCGAGATTTAGATATACTTACGAAAAAAATAAGGTAATAAATGAATTTTAAAGATTTAAGTATAGAAGAGAAAAAACAAATCAATGAACTTCTTACAAAATATTCAGACTCAATTGGTGGAATAAATTTCTTCTTGCAACTTCTTGATGATATTAAAAAAGAGGCTACTTTCCCACTTTTAAATAAAAGTAATGTTTATCATTTCTCTAAAGGAAAAGTTTCTTGGAGTAAAGCAATTTATAAAGATACAAAGCTTTTACTTCACAACTATTTAAAAAATATGGATAAAGATGAAAAATACTTATCTACTGTAAAACCAAAAGAGAAAAAGAATATTGATAATATGATGAGAACTTTAAAACCAGTAGAAATAAAAGTAAGAAGTAAAAATAATGCTGACGAAGGTTTTAGTTTTAATCTTATTGATATTACTGATGAAAAAAATGTAAAAGTATCTTTATCATACAAAATCATATTTTTCTATGGCAAAGATTTTGCAAAACAAGCATTAAGTTTCAAGGCTTAAATTTATGAACGATCCAAAAAAAAGATTTTCTATAAAACAAGGACAAAAAGTTAATATTGTTTTAAAACAAGATCAAAGAAGTGGAAAGCTAACACAAGGTATTGTAAAAAATATTTTGACAAACTCACCTTCTCATCCCCATGGAATAAAAGTTAGATTACAAGATGGGCAGGTAGGAAGAGTGCAAGAGATTTTATAATGACTTTATTTATTGATGGTGATGCTTTTCCTAATATTTTAAAACCTATTGTTTTAAGAGCTATTGAAAAAAAGAAGTTAGACACTTATGTAATAGCAAATAAAAAAATAAATATAGGTAAATCATCATATATTAAATATCTAATAGTTGATGAAGGAGCAGATGAAGCAGATAACAAAATTGTGGAACTATTAAAAGAAAATGATTTAGTTATCACTGCTGATATTCCTCTTGCAGATAGAACTATTAGTAAAAATGCAAAAGCAATAGATCACAGAGGTGAACTATATACACAAGATAACATAAAGCACTATCTAGCAATGAGAAATCTAATGCAAGAAGTAAGAGATAGTGGAGAGATAACAAAAGGCCCTAAGCCTTTTGGTCAAAAAGATTCACAAAACTTTGCAAATTCATTTAATATGATTCTTCAAAAACTATAAAAAACTAACCTAAACTATAATTAAGTTTAAATTCAGTATAATCCCCTACTTTTTTAGAAAACTCAACGGTTTCCTAGAATGGTAGTATCGTTTCAACAGTATGTTGATTAGCACGAGAAGCATGAGCATTGCTTTAATTGCTCAAACCAATTTAAACAAAGGGAAAGAATGCCTACTATTAACCAGCTTGTTAGAAAAGAGCGAAAAAAGGTGATTAAAAAATCAAAATCACCAGCATTAGACAAATGTCCACAAAGAAGAGGTGTATGTACTAGAGTATATACTACAACTCCAAAGAAACCAAACTCGGCTTTAAGAAAAGTTGCAAAAGTTAGATTAACTACTGGATTTGAAGTTATTTCATACATCGGTGGTGAGGGTCACAACTTACAAGAACACTCTATCGTATTAGTTAGAGGGGGAAGAGTTAAGGATTTACCTGGTGTTAAGTATCACGTTGTTAGAGGTGCTTTAGATACTGCTGGTGTTGCAAACAGAACTGTTGCAAGATCTAAATATGGTACTAAAAAGCCAAAGAAATAAGTAGAAGGATAGAAGAATGAGAAGAAGAAAAGCTCCAGTTAGAGAAGTAATGGCTGATCCTATCTACAATAGTAAAGTGATCACTAAGTTTATCAATACAGTTATGTTAGATGGTAAAAAATCTACAGCACAAAAAATCATGTACGGTGCAATTGCAAATTTAGATGCTAGAGGTGAAGAATCTGGTATTGAATTATTTGAAAAAGCAATCGAAAATGTTAAGCCACTTTTAGAAGTTAAATCTAGAAGAGTTGGTGGAGCTACATACCAAGTACCTGTAGAAGTTAGAGCTGTAAGAAGACAAACTTTAGCATTAAGATGGTTAGTTGAAGCATCAAGAAAAAGAAATGAAAGAACTATGGTTGAAAGATTAGCAAACGAATTATTCGAAGCTGCTAATGAAAGAGGATCATCTTTCAAGAAAAAAGAAGATATGCATAGAATGGCAGAAGCTAATAAAGCATTTGCTCACTACAGATGGTAATCAATCTGTAATAAATCATTTTCTATATAAAAAAGGGTGTTTTACGCCCTTTTTTTTTATTGTAATTTGGATAAAATTACAAAAACTATTAAAACTTAAAAGGAAAATTTAAGATGGCAAGAAAAACACCTCTTAATAGAGTTAGAAATATCGGTATTGCTGCTCACATTGATGCTGGTAAAACAACAACTACAGAAAGAATTTTATTCTATACTGGTGTATCTCACAAAATCGGTGAGGTTCATGATGGTGCTGCAACTATGGACTGGATGGAACAAGAGCAAGAAAGAGGTATTACTATTACTTCTGCTGCGACAACTTGTCACTGGACTCACCCAAAGTCTAAAGAAGATTTACAAATTAACATCATTGACACACCAGGTCACGTTGACTTTACTATTGAAGTTGAAAGATCTATGAGAGTTTTAGATGGTGCTGTAGCTGTATTTTGTTCAGTAGGTGGAGTTCAACCACAATCTGAAACAGTTTGGAGACAAGCTAACAAATATAAAGTACCAAGAATGATTTTTGTTAACAAAATGGATAGAACTGGTGCTGATTTCTTTAATGTTGAGAAGCAAGTAGCTGAGAGATTAAAAGCTAATCCTATTCCAATTCAACTTCCTATTGGTGCTGAAGAAGATTTCCAAGGTGTAGTTGATTTAGTACAAATGAAAGCTATCGTATGGGATCAAGATGCTGCTATGGGTTCTAACTACCATGTAGAAGAAATTCCTGCTGACTTATTAGACCAAGCTGAAGAATATAGAGAAAAGATGATTGAAGCTGCTGCTGAGTCTTCTGAAGAGTTAATGGAAAAATACTTCGAAGAGGGTGAATTATCAGAAGATGAAATCGTAGCTGGTTTAAAAGCTGCTTGTTTAAATATGACAATTACTCCAATGACTTGTGGTACTGCATTTAAAAACAAAGGTGTTCAAACTTTACTTGACGCTGTTGCTATGTATTTACCTGCACCAACTGAGGTTGCTGATATTAATGGTGAAACTCAAGATGGTGAAGCTGTTATCGTTCCTTCTACTGATGAAGGTGAAGTTGCAGCATTAGCATTCAAAATTATGACTGACCCATTTGTTGGTCAATTAACATTTACAAGAGTATATAGAGGACAATTAGAGTCTGGTACTTACGTAATGAACTCAACAAAAATGAAAAAAGAAAGAATCGGAAGATTACTTCAAATGCATGCAAATAATAGAGAAGAAGTTTCTCAATTATACGCAGGTGAAATTGGTGCAGTAGTTGGTCTTAAGTCAACTATCACTGGTGATACATTAGCATCTGATAAAGATCCAGTAATCTTAGAGAGAATGGAATTCCCAGAGCCAGTTATTTCTGTTGCAGTTGAGCCAAAAACTAAAGCTGACCAAGAAAAAATGGGTATCGCATTAGGTAAATTAGCAGAGGAAGATCCATCATTCAGAGTTAATACTGATGAAGAATCTGGACAAACTATTATTTCAGGAATGGGTGAGTTACACTTAGAAATTCTTGTTGATAGAATGAAAAGAGAATTTAAAGTTGAAGCTGAAGTTGGTGCTCCACAAGTTGCATACAGAGAGACTATTAAGAATCCTGTTAAAAACGAGTACAAATATGCTAAACAATCTGGTGGTAAAGGTCAATATGGTCACGTATACTTAGACATTAATCCATTACCTGCTGATTCAGAAGATAACTTCAAATTCCACAATGCAATTAAAGGTGGATCTGTTCCAAAAGAATATATCCCTGCAGTTCAAAAAGGTTGTGAAGAAGCTATGGCTGGTGGTATCTTAGCTGGTTACCCAATGGTTAATATTGAAGTTACATTATATGATGGTTCTTACCATGATGTAGATTCATCTGAGATGGCATTTAAATTAGCTGCTTCTATGGGATTCAAAGAAGGTTGTAGAACAGCTGCTGCTCAACCTATAATCTTAGAGCCAATGATGAAAGTTGAAATCGAAACTCCTGAAGAATATATGGGAGATGTTATCGGTGATTGTAACAAAAGAAGAGGACAAGTTCAGTCTATGGATGAAAGAGCTGGTGTTAAACTAGTTACTGCAATGGTTCCATTATCTGAAATGTTCGGATACTCTACTGACTTAAGATCTATGACTCAAGGTAGAGCAACTTACGGTATGCTTTTCGATAACTATGCTGAAGTTCCAAAAAATGTTTCTGAAGAAATTATTTCTAAAAGAAATGGATAATATTAACTAATTAGTTAATTCTATCAAAAATAAAAAGGGGAGTATGTTTTCATACTTCCCTTTTTTTATATACTAAAAATACCAATAAAAATATTGCAATTTGTAATTATAATACTCTTCATAATATAATTATGATAAAATCCTAAAAATATATCTTTGTTAGGATAAAAATTGAAATTAAAAAAAAGTCTTAATTTATTAGAAAATGTAAAAAGTGCTGGAGTAGTTTTAAGACCTTCAAGTCCTGAACTAAAAGAAGAATACTTAGAAATAAAAAGAATATTTAATGATATAGGAATTGAAACTTATCTAGAATACAATTCGGCAAAAATGATTGATTTTGATGGATTTAGTTTAAATAGCTTATGTAATAAAGTTGATTTTCTTGTTTCTGTTGGTGGAGATGGTACTCTTTTATCAGTTGTAAGAAGATCTTTTAAACATAATATTCCAATATTGGGTATAAACTTAGGTACATTAGGTTTTTTAACAGATATTAATATGGATGAATTAGAAAATTTTTTAACTAACTTCAAAAAAGAAAATTATAGAATTGATAATAGAATGATGATAGAAGGTAATTTAAATTTAAATAGTTTTGTAGCTTTTAATGATATTGTTATCTCAAGAAAATCTATTTCTTCAATGATTTCTATTGATGCAAAAATTGATGGTAAACCTTTTAATTCTTATTATGGGGATGGAGTTATTATCTCTACTCCAACAGGCTCTACTGCTTATAATCTTTCAGCTGGAGGTCCTTTAGTATATCCATTAACAGAAGCTTTTATTATAACACCTGTTGCTCCTCACTCTTTAACTCAAAGACCATTAGTAATGCCCGCTGATTTTGAAATTGAGTTTACTATTTCAGATAATCAAGGTGCAGTTATTATTGTAGATGGTCAAGATATTTATGAAATCGGACAAAATGATTCTATTAAAATAAAGATTGCACAAGACAATGCAAGACTTATTCATAGAACAGAGCGAAACTATTTTGATGTATTAAATGAAAAGTTAAGATGGGGTAACTAATGATTGATAGAGTTTACTTAGAAAATTGTTTATCTTTTGAGAAGGTTGAGCTTAATTTTCAAAATGGCTTAAATGTATTTACAGGTCCAAGTGGAGCTGGTAAATCTATTTTGATGGAAGCAATACTTTCACTTTTTTCTTTAAGTGATGTAAAATCAAAATTAGGTGAAGTTACACTTACAAATTCAAATATAAAAAATGAAGCTTTTGATATTTCTATTGAGGATGATATAGTTATAAAAACTATTAAAAAAGAAAAAGTTAGATTTTTTCTAAACAATCAAACAATCTCAAAAAAGAAACTTAATGAGTTTAGTTCAAAACTAATAAAGCATTTAAATCTAAAAGATACTAGTGATTTCCAAAGTACTAAATTAATCAACTTTTTAGATACTTTAGCCATTAAAAAAGATAAAGATTTTATAAATAAAAAAGAAAAATTTGATTCTTTGTATAAAGAGTTAAAAGAAGTAAATCTTAAACTAGAAAAAATTTATAGTGATGAATCAAAACTTGAAGATTTAAAAGAGTTTGCAAAATTCGAGATTGATAAAATAGAATCAATTAATCCCAAGATTGAAGAATATGATGACTTGAATGAAATTAAAAAAAAGCTTGCAAAAAAAGATAAACTTGAAGATGCTATAAAAGATGCCTCTTTAGTTTTAAATTACAATTCAGCTGTTAATAATGCATTAGAACTTTTAGAAGTTGACAGTAGTTTCTTTGATGATACTATGAATGAATTAACTAATATTTTTGAAAAGTTTAATGACTCTTTATACGAGTTAGAAGATATAGATATAGAAAATGTATTAGATAGAATAGAAAAACTAGCTTCTTTACAAAAAAGATTTGGCTCTATAAAAGAGTGTTTAGAATATAAAGAAGAAAAAATAAAAGAGTTGGAATCCTATGAAAACATAAGTTTTGAAAAAACTAAACTTATCAAAAAACAAGATGAATTACAAAACAGTATTAAAGTACTAGCTCTTGATTTAAGTGATAGTAGAAAAAAAGTAAGTTTACTACTAGAAGAGAAAATCAATAAATATTTAAAAGATTTATATTTAAACAATGCAAAAATCTTATTTGAAGAAAAAGAACTAGATAAAACTGGGGTTGATTTAATAAAATTTGAACTTGCAGGAGTTAGCCTAGAGACGATAAGTTCAGGTGAATTTAATAGATTGAGGCTAGCTTTACTTACTTCTATGAGTGAATTTGATATTGTAGATAATGGAGTTTTATTTTTAGATGAAATTGATGCTAATCTAAGTGGAAAAGAGAGTGAAGCAATCTCAAAGGTACTTACAAAACTTGCAAAATCTTATCAAATTTTTGCAATTTCTCATCAGCCCCAACTTACATCTTCTTCAAATCAACACTTTTTGGTGGATAAAAAAGATGGAAAATCACTGGTAAAAAAACTTGATAATCAAGGTAGAATAAATGAAATATCAAGAATGATTAGTGGTGAAAAGATAACAGAAGAAGCAGTTAAATTTGCTAAGAACTTATTAAAATAACTTTTATTTTACCAGTCAACTTTATATAAATTACATTTATTAATGTCATCTTAAAACCTGAATAGATATTCAGATTTTAAGGTTTCTAATCTAATAAATCTTAAAATGTTACAAAAATTCTCAAATTATAAAATATTATTTATTTTTCTAAAAATATTTTTTATACAACTATTAATAAATGAAAATTATCATAAATATAAAAAATTCTGTTTAATCTTGTAAAAACTAGTATTTACAGCTATTTATATGCTATTATTGATTTTATAATAAATCTTAGTTATGATAACTATATGATATAGTAATAATAGGCTGGTTATATCTATGTATAAGAATTTTTTATATTTAGATATTTAGTTTTAATTAAGACATGGCAACCTATAATTGGAATGTTTGTCTTGGTATAATGAAAATACCAATATTATAGAAGGAGGAATGATGACGAAAGCAAGTAAGAATTCTGAAAAAGCTTTAGACGTTTCAAATGAGAAACTAAGTAGAAGAGATTTTTTTAGAAAAACAGCATATTCAGCTGGTGCTATTGCAGCTGCTAGTGTTTTAGGTCCTGTTGAAGCAAGAGCAGATGATCCAGCTATTATGAATGAAGCCCCTTGGGGAATAAAGCTTGGTGACAAAACTGATAAATATCCATATGGAGTACCATCTCCTTATGAACATAATGTTGTTAGAAGAACTACTGAACTTTTATCTTCAGGTGATAAATACGCAACTGTATCTATGTGTCCGCTTCATGAATTAGATGGAATTATAGTTCCTAATGGTTTATTCTTTACTAGAAACCATGGTGGTACAGCACACGTTGATCCTAAAGAATTTAGATTAATGATTCATGGTAAAGTTAAAAAAGAAGTTGTTTTAACTTTAGATGATATAAAAAAATACCCAAGTGAAAGTAGAATTTACTTTATTGAGTGTCCTGCAAATGGAAGTACAGGATGGAGAGGACCTCAATTTAATAATTTACAATTTATGAAAGGTATGATGAGTCAAGCTGAATGGACAGGTGTAATGCTTAAAACTGTTCTTGAAGATATTGGTTTAGAAAAAGATGCCTTATGGATGTTAGCAGAAGGTAGTGATAATGCTACAAATCCTAGAACTATACCTGTGGAAAAAGCTTTAGATGATGCAATGCTTGTATGGGGACAAAATGGTGAAGCTTTAAGGGCTGAGCAAGGATATCCTTTAAGATTATTAGTACCAGGTTGGGAAGGTAACTTAAATACTAAATGGTTAAGAAGATTAGAGTTTTCTGATAAACCATGGCATGCAAAAGAAGAAACATCAAAATATACAATGCTTCAAAAGTCAGGAAAAGCTATACAGTTCTTCTGGATAAATGAAGTAAACTCAGTTATCACTTCTCCATGTCCTGAGAAGCCATGGACTAATCTTAAAAAAGGTGATATGGTTGAAATTCAAGGTATTGCTTGGTCTGGTCAGGGAACAATTAAACATGTTGATATCTCACTTGATGGTGGAGATAACTGGGTTGAAGCTAGCTTAAAAGGTTTAGTTTTACCAAAAGCATGGACTAGATTTAGTTATATTTATAAGTGGGATGGAAAACCTATATTATTAACAAGTAGAGCTGTTGATGATACAGGAAATGTACAACCTACAATTGATCAAGAAACATCTGTTGTTGGTGTTGAAAATATCTACCACAGAAACGGTATGGTAACTTGGGAAGTTAATTCTAAAGGGGAGGTTAATAATGTTCACATTAGAAAACACAAAGCTTAAAAAGACTTTATTAGGTTTAATAGCTGCTTCTGCATTATTAACGTCATCGTTTGCAAGTGAAAAAGTTGTAGATGGAGCTATAAAATATGAAGTAAAAGATGGTAAATATACATCTTATCATGTAAACACACAAAAAGTTAAAAACTTCAATCATTTCAGAACTGCTACAAAAAGTGAATTAGCTGTATGGAATACTGATGTTATGCCAGATGGAACAGGACTTCCTGAATATGACATGAAACATGGAAAACCTGTATTAGAAAATGGAAAAGCAAAAAAAGCTGAAGGTTCTGTTGAATTAGGTATTGAATTATATGAATCACAATGTACAATGTGTCATGGTGAGTTTGCTGCTGGTGGAAAAGGTTATCCTCCTTTATCTATTGGTGAAGCATCAACTGCCTCTTTAAGTAAACAATTATTAAACCCGGCAGATGAAAACCCAAGTCCTGAAGGTCCTTCTAAGGTTATTGGAACATATTGGCCATATGCAAGTACACTTTTTTGGTATATAAAAGATGCTATGCCATTTAATCATCCAAAATCATTAACTAATAGTGAAGTTTATGCAATTACAGCATATTTATTAATGGAAAATGGTATTGAGATTGATGGCGAAGAGTTAGATGAAGAGTATGTGCTTGATAGAGAAAAATTCTTAAAAATCAAAATGCCAAATGAAGATGGTTTTTATCCAAATGTGAATACTAAAGATCCTAAGCAAGCAGTTGAGAACATGAGAGCATTTTTAAGTGATCCTAAAAACTATGGTACTGGTACTAGATGTATGAAAGATTGTATCAAAGGTAAAGTTCCTGTTCTTAGAATTAAAAATGAATTAAGTGATTTTGAACCACCTGCATCTACTGAAAGATTCTGGAAACTTCCAGAACAAAAAGGTAGTGTAGCTGATCCAAAAGCTAAACAAGCTTATGAGACTTCTTGTGCTGCTTGTCATGGAAATAAAGTAATAGGTGCTCCTGTTGTTGGTGATAAAGAAGCATGGGCTTCTGTACTTGCAAAAGGCAAAGAAGCAGTGTATAATAATAGTATCAAAGGTATAAACGCAATGCCTCCTAAAGGTGGTGCTATGCATTTATCTGATGAAGAGTTCAAAAAAGTTGTTGATTATATGATCAACGCAAGCAAATAAAGGGGTAAGGAATGAAGATAGTTAAAAAACTACTAATTGCATCAGCTCTTAGTACAGTTTGTTTTACTGGTGCAGTAGCAAATGACGCTTTAATTAAGCAAGGTAAAGAAATCTTTATGACAAAAAATAAAGGTAATTGTCTTGCATGTCATGGAATAAAAGGTATGAATGTTGATGGACCAGGAAGTATGGGACCAGAACTTCAAGCTTTACAATACTGGCCGGATGAGGCTTTATATGACAAGGTTTATGACCCATATACAACAAACCCAATTTCTGCAATGCCTGCATTTGGTAAAAATGGATGGTTAAGTGATAGTGAAATTAAAGCTGTTGTAGCATTTTTAAAAACAATTAAATAAAGAAAAGGAATAAATTATGAATAGAAGAAATTTTTTAGGATTCGGATTAGGAGCATTAGCATTATCAATGGCACCTTCAACTTTAAGTGCTGTTAACTTTAGAGAAACAAAACCTAAAGCTTGGACTGCAACAAAAGTTGATGAAGCTATGAATGAAATCTTTGGTACGTCGGCTACTACTAAAGGTAAGGTAAAATTAAAAGCTCCTGATATTGCTGAAAATGGTGCAGTTATTCCTGTTACTGTTTCTTCAAAACTAGCTGGTTCTAAAGTAGCTGTATTCCAAGATGCAAACCCAGAAAGTGCAGTAGCTGTATTTACAGTACCACAAGGTGGAATTATTGATTATTCAATTAGAATCAAAATGGCTAAAACAGGAACTGTAACAGCAGTTGTTGAAGAAAATGGAAAATTATACGCAGATTCAAAATTAGTAAAAGTTACAATTGGTGGATGTGGAGGTTGATTTAACCCCAACTACTAAAAAAATTTAAAAGCTAAAAGAAAAAAAGAAATAAAAAAGGAATAAAAATGGCTGGTAAAACTAGAATTAAAGCAAAATTAAAAAAAGGTGTTGTAACTGTTAAAGCTATGGCTAAACATGCAATGTTAAGTTACCAAGAAGCAGAAAGAGCAAAAAAAGAAGCTAATTTCATCACTTATTTAACTGCAAAAGTAAATGATAAGATCGTATTTGAAGCTTCAACTTCTCAATTCTTATCTAAAAATCCATACTTAAAATTTAAGTTTAATGCAGATGCAGTTGGTGCTAAAAAAGGTGATAAAGTTGAGATTTCTTGGGTAGATTTAAAAGGTGACTCAAGAACTGATTCAAGTAAGATTAAATAGTAAGTTACTTTAAAAGTAACTTACTAAACCTAAGGAGAGATTATGTTATTAAAAATTGCTAAAACAACTGCGTTCGTAGCACTTACATCATGTGCTTTAAATGCAGCTGATTTTAATGCTCAAGCTGAAAAAGATAGACTTGCTTTAATTGATTATTTTGAAGCAAAGTTCAAAGATCCTTATGGAAATAAAAATACATTTTTCCCGTATTCAACTGATGATGAATTAAAAAATAACATCATAAGTGGTCTAAAGCATGAAGACTTCTCTAAAGGAAACTATGCTTTTTCTAAAAATGGAAAAGTTTCATATGAAGAGATAAATGAATTTCCTCCATATGAAGAGTTTTTAGAGAATGGAGAAGAGTTATATAATAAACCTTTTGCAAATGGTAAATCATTTAAAAACTGTTTTCCTAACCCAGATGTAGTTGGAGATTATCCATATTTTGATGATAAGAAAAAAGAAGTTGTATCTTTAACTTCTGCTGTAAATACTTGTCTTAAAGATAATGGAGAAAAGCCTTGGAAAACAAAAAAAGGTAAAATGGCTCACTTGCAAGCTTATTTTGCAAATGAATCAAGAGATTCAGAAAAAAAAGTAAATATTCAAATTGATAGTAAAGCAGCAGCTGATGCTTATGAAAGAGGAAAAGAGTATTACTATTCTCAAAAAGGTTACTTAAAACTTTCTTGTGCAACTTGTCATGTTCAAGGAGCAGGGCAAAGAGTTAGAAATGAGAGTTTATCTCAATTATTAGGTCAAACATCTCACTTCCCAGTTTATAGATTAAAATGGGGCGCAGCAAGTCCTTCTAATGATGGTTTAGGAACTTTAGAAAGAAGAATGGCAGGATGTGTAAAAGATCAAGGTCAAGTACCTCCAGGAACTGAATCAAAAGAAATGAAAGAGTTATTATACTTTATGGCTTATATGTCAAATGGAATGCCAGTTGATGGCCCAGATATTAGAAAGTAAGAAGGGATTATTATGAAAAGATTATTAAATTTATCATTAGCTTTAACAGCTGCATTTGCTATTAGTGCTTGTGCAAAGACTCCTTCAGCTCCTGAAATGGCTTCAAAAATTGACATTGAAAAAGTTTGTAGCGTTGAAAAAAATGGTATTAAAAATGTAATTGCAACTGCAAAAAAATATAATACTATTTCTCAAAAAGAGGGATTAGAATTTAGAAGATTAGGTGTTAATAACTCAGGAATTATTGTAGCTGTTGAAGAAGCAATTAAAACAGGTGCAAAAGAGGTTAATCCTAAAACTTTTAAAGGTAAAAAATCTAAAACAGTTTTAGAAACAAATTTCGCAGCTCATAGAGCTTGTAAGTTTGCAATTAGAGCTTTACAACAAGCTCATGAAGCAAAATCAACTTGGAAGTTAGCACAACCTGGTGCGGGATATAAATATTAATAAATAGTTAAAAACAGTGTTTTTTGAGTCAAGATTTTATATCTTGGCTTTTTTTAGTCGTAGTAAAGAAAAAATATTATTAATTAATAAAAATTTGGAGGATAAAATGAAGTTTTTTAAAAAAGCATTATTAACAACAGCAATTACTGCTTTGTGTACAACAGGTTCATTTGCAGAGGGTGAAACTTCTAAATTTGTACCTATTTCAAAGGGTGTTAAATCTATTGAAATGAACTTAAATGGTGAAAAATTTACTTTAATGAGAAACCAAACTCCTGGAAATATAATTTCTGAATTATATAATACAACAAATAGAGGTGCTCCTCAACCAATGATTATAGCTGACGGTGTTGAAACAGTTGGAGAATTAGAATTTATTGAATATATGAAAAAAGCTCAAAAAGATGATTCAATTTTAATTATGGATTCAAGAAAGCCAGGTTGGCATGCAAAACTAAGAATACCTGGTTCTGTAAATGTTCCTTTTACAAACTTTAATAGTAAAGAAACAGCAATTGAAATGATGGAAGATGAAATGGGTGTTGTTGAAAAAGATGACGGTACACTTGATTTTTCAGAAGCTAAAACAATTATTGCTTATTGTAATGGATATTGGTGTGGACAAACACCTGCTATGGTTAAAAATGTTAAATATTCACTATTAAATATGGGATATCCTGCTGAAAAAATTAAATACTACAGAGGTGGTATGCAAGCTTGGACATCATTTGGATTTACAGTAGTAGGTTCAGGAAAATAATATAAAAAGGTAATTTTATGAGTAAATTAAGCAGAAGAGAATTTGTATATATGATGGCAATGCTAGGAGCTGCTCCTGTATTTGCTAATTCTCATACAAGAATGACTGATACAAACAAATTAGAAGATTACTACAAATTAAAGCCATTTGGTAATGCAAGATTAATGCATATGACAGATTCACATGCCCAATTATTACCTGTATACTTTAGAGAACCAAGTGTTAACTTAGGATTTTATGGTAACTATGGTAAGCCACCTCATATTGTAGGTGAAAAGCTTCTTGATTATTATGGTATTAAAGGGAATAAAAGATTAGAATATGCATACTCTTGTGTAAACTTTGAAAAGCATGCTAAAGCTATGGGAAGAACAGGTGGTTTTTCTCAAATAAAAACTGTAGTTGATTTCTTATCAAAATCATTTGGTGAAGATAAATCTTTATTATTAGATGGTGGAGATACTTGGCAAGGAAGTGCAACAGCTTTATATACAAGAGGTAAAGATATGGTTGGTGCTATGAATTTACTTGGTGTTGATGTTGCAGTTGGACACTGGGAGTTTACATATAAAGCTGAAGAAGTACTTGAAAATGTAAAACTATTAGATGCAGAATTTTTAGCTCAAAATGTAAAAGTAAAAGAAGATGCTCTTTTTGATGGAGCTGAGGCTTACGATGAAGACACAGGTCATGCATTTAAACCATATACAATTAAAAAAATGGGTAATGCAAGAGTTGCTATTATAGGACAAGCCTTCCCTTATACTACTATTGCTAACCCACAAAGATTTATTCCTGATTGGACATTTGGAATTAATGATGAGGGAATGCAAGAGTTAGTGGATGAGGTAAGAGAAGAAGAAAAACCTGATGCCGTGATTGTACTTTCTCATAATGGTTATGATACTGATAAGAAAATGGCTGAAGTTGTAACTGGAATTGACTTTATTATGGGTGGACACACACATGACGGTGTTCCTGAGGCTTATCCTGTTAAAAATGAAGCAGGAACAACTTATGTTTGTAATGCTGGGTCAAATGGTAAATTCTTAAATGTACTTGATTTAGATATTCAAAATGGAAAAATCAAAGACTTTAAATTTACATTACTTCCTATCTTCTCAGATTTAATTCCAGAAGATAAACAAATGAAAAAATACATTGAAGATGTTAGAGCACCTTATTTAAAAGAATTAACAAGAGAGATTGCAACTACTGATGAAACTCTATTTAGAAGAGGGAATTTCAATGGTTCGTGGGATCAAATTATTTGTGATGCTTTAATGGAAGTAAAGGATGCTGAAATTTCTTTATCTCCTGGATTTAGATGGGGGACATCTGTAATGCCTGGTCAAGCTATTACTTTTGATGATTTAATGACTCAAACAGCTATGACATATCCAGAAACTTATAGAAGAGATATTTCAGGAAAAGATATTAAGCTTATTCTAGAAGATGTTGCTGATAACTTATTTAATGAAGATCCATTCTATCAACAAGGTGGAGATATGGTAAGAACTGGTGGTATTTCATACAAAATTAATCCAACTGCAAAAATGGGTGAAAGAATTTCTGAAATTCAACTTACTAGAAATGGAGCTAAATTAGATCCAAGTAAAAATTATTCTGTTGCAGGATGGTCTACTGTTGGTGCTAAATCACCAGGTGAACCTGTATGGGAAACTGTGGAAACATATCTAAAGAATGTTAAGCATATACAAAATCTAAAAGTTGATACTCCTGATATCGTAGGTATAAAAGGTAATCCGGGTATTATTTAATTCATAAAAGTATAAAGATTTTTCTTTATACTTTTTTTGATTTAATAAGTCTCTTTTAATAAGTGGTTTATTAAATCAAAAGAGGAAAAAATATGAAATTTTTATTATCATTTTTATTGATGATTACATTTTTAAATGCAGACTATAATGAAGGCAAAGAAATATTTGATAACAAATGTGCAAGTTGTCATAAGGGTTATATATCTTTTTCTAAATTAAAAGAAAACTATTTCCAAAGAAATAATGAACTTTTAAATCTTGAAATGCCTACAGTTAATATGCTAGCATGGGCTATCATGGAAAGTTCTAGAAAAATCGGTGATCCAAGTGACCCTGAGATGAGAGTTATAGAAATTGAAGAGTATTTAAAAGAGTATTTAGCTAATCCTGATATAAATAATAGTATTTGTGATGCTCATGTATTAAAATATTATAAGAAAAAAGAGCCTATGAGTATTAGTGATGAAGAGGCTGTAAATTTAGCATATTTTTTTATGGAATATAAAGAAAATAGATTAAAAAGTACTCCTCAAAAAATAAAAGTCTTAGATAAAAAATATAATGAAAAAGAGTTATTAAAAGAAGCCCAAGAACAAGGTAAACATTTCTTAGTATATGCAACTTCTCAAAGTTGTTATTTTTGTAAAAAAATGAAAAGAGAAGTTTTAGACTTAGAAGAAATTCAAGAAAAAATCAATGATGATTATATTTTCTTAGAAGTTGATGTAGATTTTGTAACTCTTCCTTTTAATTTAAAGAAAAAGTTTAAAGGAATGACGCCTACATTTTTTGTTTTAACACAAGATGGAGTACTTTTAAATACATATCCAGGAGCATGGGTTAAAAAAGATTTTATTGAAATTTTAAAGGAAAATCTATAATGACTATAGGTAAAGTAATAAATACTTTTAGCGCAAAAAAAGGTCAAAGTGGTTCTCCTAGACCTAAGGTGGGTAATTTAAACCTTATAAAAGATTATGGAATTGAATTTGACAAATTTGCAAATAAAGATTTAAATAGTACTGTAATGATTGTAGGTTTACCTTCGTATGAAATAGCTTCAAAAAATAGCATAGTATTACAAGAAGGAAGTTTAGGGGAGAATATTTTATTTGATTTTAATCCCCATGATTATGATATAGGAACACAATTTAAAATAGGTGATAGTATTATCGAAGTTACACAAAAGTGTACAATTTGTAATCACCTAGTAGTTTTTGACAATAAACTTCCAGTAGTTGTAAAAGATTGTAGAGGTTTGTATTGTAAAATTATAAAAAGTGGTATTATTCAAAAAGATATGCCAGTTCAAAAAGTATAAAAGGAAAGTTATGAAAAAAGTTTTATTAGTTATATTTTTAAGTATATTTGCATATGCTCAATCAACTTTTAGTGAGCCAAAGCCTAGTTTTGATAATCCAAGAAAAGTTGCTATTCAGCTTTATGATTCAGAGTTAAAAAAAGTAAATCATAATCTGAGTACTATTTATAATATATTAAAAGAGTATCCAAGTGAATCTTTAAAGGTTGTAGTTATTGCTTATGGTAATGGTGTTAGAGCTTTAAAAAAAGATTATGATAAGAAAACACTATCAAGAATTAACTCTTTAATGGAGTACGATGTAGAGTTTATTGTATGTAAAAATACAATGGAAACTATGAAATGGACGCAAGATGATTTTATAGAAGATCTTGAATATGTTCAAGCAGGTATTGTTGAACTTATCGAAAGACAAGTAGATGGTTATGTTGGCATAATTGCTTATTAAATTAAAAGGAGTTTATTATGAATTATATTAAGTTTTTTAAAGTTGGTTTTTTAATTACACTTTTCACATCAGTGTTATATGCAAATGAAAGTAATTGTACTTCAAAAGGTGAAGATTATATTTATGTTCAAAATGAGTGTTTACAGTTATCATCTGTAGAGACAGAAGATAGTGATTCTTTAAATATAATAGTACATGGTACTTGGGATAGAGGAACAAATACTCTTGGAAGATATGCACCTTTTGCTGAGAGTTTAAATATGATTACAGATTATACTACTGTAGCAGTAGCTCTTCCTGGGTATTCAAACTCAACAACAAATAATTTTCCTAGTTTAGATAATGATAAAATAAAAAATTTAGCAGCAAAAGAAGATTATGTTAGATTTGTAGCGGAAGTTGTAAAAGCTTTAAAGCAAAAGTATAAGGCCCAAACAGTTAACTTCATAGGTCATTCAGCAGGGGCTATGTTAGGTACAACTATTACTGGTTTATATCCTGATTTGATTGATAATATTGCTTTAGCTGGTGGAAGATATGATATTCATGAGGTATCAAAAGAAAAAAATCTTATTTCAGCTATCGATGTAATTGATAAGATATCAAAAGATACAAATATTTTACTTATTTATGGAACTGAAGATAAAATATCAAAACCAGAAGTTACAAGAAACTTTTACAAATTAGCAAAAGATAAAGGTTTATCAGTTAAACTAATTGAAGTTAAGGGTGCACCACATCTTGATTTAGATATGCATGATACTTCAGTTGAAGCTATATCTGAACTTCTTGATTATTAAAAAAGACTCTTTTGAGTCTTTTTTCTACCTTTATAAATAAACTCTAGGAATATTTTACATGGATAAAAAAACACAAATAGTTTTTAATTTAAATAACTTTTTATTATCAATTTCAAATGCTATTGATTATACATCAAAAGAGTATTTTAATATATCTTTAGGGCACTCAAAAAGAGTTGCTTATATTAGTTTGAAAATTGCAAATGAGCTGAATTTTTCAAATGAACAAAAGTTTGATTTATGTGCATATTGTTTAAGTGCAAATATTGGTTTATATGAAAGAAAAAAACTTTCAAAAGAGTCTTGTGAACTATCACAAGAGTATGCAAATAGACTTCCTTTTTTAACACAAAATAATGATATATTAAAGTATTCCCATGAAAGAATAGACGGAAGTGGTTTTTATGGATTAAAGAATGAGAAAATACCACTTTTTTCACAAATTATATCTTTTGTAAGTAGTTTAGACATTAATTTTGATTTATCAAATAATAGTATAGAAAACATCAATAATATCAAAGAATTTTGTGAAAAAAATTCAAATATTTTATTTAAAGAAGAATTTTCAAATCACTTCTTATCTTACAGTAAAAGCTCAAGCTTTTGGTTAGATTTACAAAATGAGAATGAGATACTGTTTTATATATTCTCAAACCTTTTAGATTATTCAAAAGTTTTATCTTATGATGAACTTTTAGAAATCACATCAATTTTTGAAAAAATAGAATCAAAAGATACAAAACTTTTAATTATTTTAGAAAAAGTTATTGATTATTATGCCTTTGAATACAAAGATAAAATGAGTCTTTTAATAACAGCTTCATTAAGTAAAATTGGTAAATTTATAATTCCATCAAATATATTAAATAAAAAAGATAAATTAGATGAAGAAGAGTATGAATTAGTAAAAGCATATCCTTACTACAATAGAAAGTTTTTATGCAATATTATAGGCTTTAATGATATTAGCATTTGGGCAAGCAAAGTTCAAGAAAGAATCGATGGTTCTGGTTATCCTTACTTATATGAAGCTAAAGATTTAAGCTTAAAAGATAGAATACTTCAATGTGCAATTATTTATGATGCCTTAATAAGTAAAAAAGTATATAGGAATGAGTACTCGCATGAAAAAGCTATTGAAATAATGTACGAGATGGCAAAAAATAATAAAATAGATGAATCTATTGTAAAAGACTTTGAAAATACACTAGAATAACATATAGATAAACTTGACATTTTATTATTTTAGAGGCTATTATAAACTAGTTTAATTTCAAGGGTTGTTTATGTTTTCAAATTTAACAATAAAAGCAAAGCTTTTAATGCTTGCATTATTTACTATTTTAGTTGTTTCAAGTGTTGTTGCTATTGAATCTATTTATTCAATAAGTAAATTTTCTAAACAGAATATGGAAGAGTATAAGCAAGAAGCATTTTCTAAAAAAGAAGAAGAGCTTAAAAACTATGTTTCATTAGCAATGAAAACAGTAAACGCTTATCATAAAAGGACTTCAATTGATAGAATTAAACTAGAGGTTCAAGACCACTTAAAAGAGCAAACAAATTTTATTTTCTCAATTTTAAATGCAGAATACAAAAGACATAAAAATACACTTTCAAATGAAGAGTTAAAACTTAGATTAAAAACAATAGTTGAAGAATCAAGATATGGTAAAAATGGATATTTTTGGATAAATGACACTGATGCTCTTATTGTGATGCATCCTATAAAACCCCAATTAAATGGTAAGAACCTATACTCTTATAAAGATAAAGGTGGAAAACAAATATTTAAAGAGTTTGCTAGTGTTGCTAAAACAAATGGAGATGGTTTTGTAGATTATGTATGGCCAAAACCAGGTTTTGAAAAACCACAGCCAAAAGTTTCTTATGTAAAGCTTTTTAAACCTTTTAATTGGGTAGTAGGAACTGGGGCTTATGTTGATGATGTTTCTTCAAAAATAAAACAAGAAGCTTTAAACACTATAAATAAAATGAGATATGGTAAAAATGGATATTTTTGGATAAATGATAGCTCTTCAAAAATGATAATGCACCCAATAAAACCAGCTTTAAATGGAAAAGATTTAACAAACTTAAAAGATAAAAATGGAAAATTCTTTTTCCAAGAGTTTGTAAAAATTTCTAAGAAAAATAAAGAGGGTGGTTTAGTTCCTTATCTTTGGCCAAAACCAGGCTTTGATAAACCTCAAGAGAAATTCTCATATGTTCAACTTTTTGAGCCTTGGGGATGGGTAATAGGAACTGGTGCTTATGTGGATGATATTGAAGCTGATATTATAAGAATGCAAGAGAAAACAGACTCAGAGATAAGTGAGATTATTAGAAATATTGTGATTTTCTCTTTAATTGCAATAGTTATTATGTACTTAATTTACTCATATTTTGTAAGAAGAGCAATTGTAAATCCAATCAATAATTTAAATGAAGCTATTTTAAAAATGAGTGATGTAAATAGTAAAAATGAAGAAATTAAACTTGACTCAAAAGATGAATTTGGAAAACTAGTAGGAAGCTTTAATAAATACATTAGAAAATTGATTGATCAATCAAAAGAAGATTCAAAGGTAATTGAAGAAGTTGATGATGTTATTACTAAAGTAAACAATGGTTTTTATGTTTATAAAATTGAACAAAACTCTTCAAATCCACAAATTATGAAATTAAGAGATTCTATTAATACTATGATTGATAGAACAAATGATAATTTAGTAAAGCTAAATAATGTTTTAATTGAGTATGGAAATTCAAACTTTAAAGCCCTATCAAATAGTGAATCAAGTAGTACAAATGGAATTATTGCTTCTATTGATTCAAGTACAGCGCTAATTGGAAGAAGTGTTTCTGAGTTTTTATCAATGATTACTGCAAGTGGTAAAAAGTTAAATAACGATACTAAGGTTTTATCAACAAGTGCATCAAGTCTTTCAACTTCTGCAAATCAACAAGCAGCATCTTTAGAAGAAACAGCAGCAGCTGTTGAGCAAATAACTTCTATTATTAAATCAAATGTAGAAAAAGTAAATCAAATGTCTATTTTAGCTACTCAACTTAAAGATTCATCTTCTCAAGGTGAGAGTTTAGCATCACAGACTACTAAATCAATGGATGAAATTGATGAGCAAGTAAATTCTATAAATGAAGCAATTACTATAATTGATCAAATAGCCTTCCAAACAAATATTCTTTCACTAAATGCAGCAGTAGAAGCAGCAACTGCAGGTGAAGCAGGTAAAGGATTTGCCGTAGTAGCTCAAGAAGTGAGAAATTTAGCAAATAGAAGTGCTGATGCTGCAAAAGAGATTAAGCAGATAGTTGAAAAAGCTACAGCAAAAGCCAATGAAGGTAAAGACATTGCTAATAATATGATTAGTGGATATGGTAATTTAAATGAAAAAGTTAATGAAACAATTAAGTTAATACAAGAAGTTACTCAATCAAGTAGTGAAGAAGAACAAGGGATTGTTCAAATAAATGATACTATAAATGATTTAGATAAAGCAACACAAGAAAATGCAAACTCAGCAACTACTATAAGTAACTTAGCTGTTGAAGTAAGCTCTTTGTCTGATAATTTATTAAAAGTTGCAAAAAGAGCTCAATTTAATGAGTATTCAAATGAAGAGATTTCAGATATTGACTTAGTATATAAAATTTCTGAATTAAAAAATGATCATATTAAATTCAAAAATGAAAATTTTGAAAAAGTAGGAAATACAAAGAGTTCATGGAAGGTAAAAACTTCAAGTGAGTGTAAGTTTGGTAAGTGGATAAATGATGTTGAATCAAAAGCTAAGAGCTTTACAAAAACAACAAATTGGAGTAATTTAAAAGAAGAACACGAAAAAGTTCATTCATTCGTTCAGGAATATGTAGATGTAAATGCAAGTGATTCTACAAATAATGATAGATTAAAAGACATAGCTACAAATTTAGAAATTTCTATGAAAAAAGTATTCTCTTGTTTAGATCAAATTAAAAAAGAAAATGATGTAAAAATAGAAAAGCCTACTAATAAACAAGTTAAAAATGAAACAAAAAAACATACATCCTCAAACCTATCTAAGTCTTCAACTACTGATGAATGGGAAAGCTTTTAAAAGCTTTCCTTAAATTTAATTTTAAATTTATATTTATGGCAAAATTCGATATAATTCCAGATTTTAGAAAATATATACAATTGATAAATATTATTAAAGGATTTTTATGAGCGAAAAAGTAGAGCTACTTTCCCCCGCAGGGAATTTAGAAAAATTAAAAATTGCTATTAACTATGGTGCTGATGCTGTTTATGCAGGTGTTAGTCATTTTAGTTTAAGAATTAGAGCTGGAAAAGAGTTTACATTTGAAACATTTAAAGAGGGAATTGATTATGCACATGCAAGAGGCAAAAAAGTATATGCAACAATCAATGGTTTTCCTTTTAATAATCAAATAGATTTACTTACAAAACATATTGAAAAAATGGCAGAAGTAAAACCAGATGGTTTTATCGTAGCAGCACCAGGAGTTGTTAAACTTTGTAGAGAAATTGCTCCTGATATTGATGTTCACTTATCAACACAAGCAAATGTACTTAACTATTTAGATGCAAAAGTATTCTGGGACTTAGGTGTAAAAAGAATTGTTGTAGCAAGAGAAATTTCTCTTAAAGATGTTAAACAAATCAAAGAGCATTTACCTGATATGGAGATTGAGATTTTTGTACATGGTTCTATGTGTTTTGCATATTCTGGAAGATGTTTAGTATCAGCAGTTCAAAGTGGTAGGGTTCCAAATAGAGGTTCATGTGCAAATGACTGTAGATTTGAATATACATTATATGCAGAAAGTACAAACCAAAATACATTATTTAGATTAGAAGAAGAACCAGGTGTTGGAACTTATATCTTTAATTCAAAAGATATGAACTTAGCTTCACATATTCAAGAAATATTAGATTCAGGTGCAGTTGACTCACTTAAGATTGAGGGTAGAACAAAATCACCTTATTATGCCGCAGTTACAGCTAATGCATATAGAGAAGCTATTGATGATTATTATGCAGGTGAATTTAAAGCAGAAAAGTATCAAAGAGAACTACACACTACTAAAAACAGAGGCTTTACTGATGCTTATTTAGTTCATAGACCATTTGAAAAAACAACTACACAAAATCACGAGTATGCTCTATCAACAGGTTCTTATGAAGTAAGTGGACTAGTAACTGAAGATGAAAATCACTTTATGTGTAAATACAAAATTTACCCGGGTAATGATGTAGAGATTTTTGCACCAAGAGGTGCAGTTATTGAAGAGTGTGAAAATGAAATAGGTAAAATTTATAAAAATGAAAATGGTATTTACTATGTGAATTTTAATAAAATTTTAACTGAAACAAATAAAGAATTAGACTCTGTTCATAGTGGAAATACTAATAAGATTCAACTACCAGGAAAACTACCTTACTTAACAATGTTAAGAGTAGAAAACACTGAAGAGGTATAGTTTTTACATAAATGGTTTTTTTTAGAGTAACTCAAAATATCAATGTTAAAACAACAGATGGCACTTTAGTAAAGTATTTTAAATTTAAAATGCCATCTGATTTAAATAATGAAACAGCATATATCACAACATATGATGATTTTGAAGATTTAAAAACAGTTTTTAAAAATGTAGATGCAAAACTATATCATGCGCGACTTTTAAAAGAAGATAAAATAAGACAATTGGAAGATTTTCCAATTGAGCTTGGTATTTCAAATGAAAATGAACATCTAAACTATGCAAAATATAAACAAGATAGTAGTGAGTTTTTTATAAATGATAAATCAAATGTTGAAAGTTTTTTACAAGATAATCAAAAAGTAGATTTATTTAAACAATTAACTATTAAAAAATCAAAGATAAATGTAGCTTTTATAGGAAGTTTAGGTCATACTATAGGGCAAATGATATGTTCTTGCACAGCACTTAGAATCTTTTACAATAAGTTAAAAGAAGTTTATGATGAGGTTATACTTGATGTATATTTAAATGCTTCAAATAATACTTACTTCTCAAGGGATAAACAAATATATTTAAATCAAGACTTTATAAACAAAGTTCATCCCTTAAGTTTAAATGTTAAAAGATTTTGTACTTATGATTATTTTGTTGATAATAGTATGGTTAGCAAAAATACAAGTTATTATAGTGAGTTAAATCATATAGATGCTTGGTTATATAAGTTCGGAATTGATTTTAATAAGATAAGTAAATATGATAAGTATAATCAAATTAATATCGAAAAAGTTAATGTAAAAGATGAGTTGAAACTTAAACTTACAAAATTAAAAAGAAAAGGTAAACTTCTTTTATATCATCCTTATTCAGCTGATCCTAAAAAGAGTATTCCTCAAGAGTTTGCTGTTAAAATATTGAAAGAATTACTTAAGAAAAATGAAGATTATTTGATAGTGACAACTTTAAATATTGATTCAAAATTTAAAGATGATAGATTAGTTAATCTTAATAGAGATTCACAAACTTTTCAAGACTTGACTTATATAGTATCATGTGTGGATTGTATGGTGACAACTCATACTGCAACAATGCATTTAAGTGATGCTTTTATGATACCAACTGTGGTTATTTCTACAAGTTCAAAAATTGATGAATTAATTAAGTATTATGACTATGTAAAAGCTATTAAGATTGAAGACTCATCAAAGAGTATGTCTAAATTTATTTTTGAAAACGATTCCTTGACTTTTTATAGATTTGAATCTTGGAAAAAACTTAAAACATCAAAGATTATAAAACTATTAGAAACATTTTGATATAATCTTACACTTTATGAACTAGACTATTTATCCTAAAGACATCACCCTTGATATCTAGTCTACTTCTTTTAAAATACTAAAAATAAACAATCAAAAGCATGGATGTAATAAAACAGATTTATTTAATTATTGTTAGATCTATGGTTTTGAAAATTTACAAGTAGGAAATAAATTAATGGTTACATTTTCACAAATTCTATTAAAATTACAAGAGTTCTGGGCTAATCAAGGTTGTAATATTGTTCAACCTTATGATATTCCAGCAGGTGCTGGTACATTTCATCCAGCAACAATTTTAAGAAGTTTAGACTCAACTCCTTGGTCAACTGCATATGTTGCACCAAGTAGAAGACCAACTGATGGAAGATATGGTGAAAATCCAAACAGACTTGGAGCTTATTATCAGTTTCAAACTTTAATTAAACCAAGTCCAGACAATATTCAAGATTTATATTTACAATCTTTAGAGTACTTAGGTTTAGATCTATCTAAACATGATATTAGATTTGTTGAAGATAACTGGGAATCACCAACTCTTGGAGCTTGGGGTCTTGGATGGGAAGTATGGCTTGATGGTATGGAAGTTACTCAATTTACTTACTTCCAACAAGTAGGAGGTCTTCCTTGTGATCCAGTTGCTGTTGAAATTACATATGGAACTGAAAGACTTGCTATGTATTTACAAGGTGTTGATTCAGTATTTGATATTGTATGGAATGAAAATGCTCATGGTATTACAACTTATGCTGATGTTCATAAAGAAGATGAATATGAATTTTCTAAATATAACTTTGAAGTAGCTAATACTGATATGTTATTTAGACACTTTGATGATGCATTTAATGAGTGTAAATCTTGTTTAGAAGCAGGGCTTCCTCTTCCAGCTTATGATCAATGTATGATAGCTTCGCATGCTTTTAATACTTTAGATGCAAGAAAAGCTATTTCTGTTACTGAAAGACAAAACTATATCTTAAAAGTTAGAGAATTAGCACAAGGTTGTGCTGTTTTATATAAAGAACAAGAAGTTCAAAGATTAGAAAAAGTGGGAAGTGAGTCGGCTAAAAAAGCTTTGGCTGATCTAAAAGAAACAAAACCAGAACTATTTGCATAAGGCTTGGATTTGAAAGTAAAAGATATTTATAACTATTTAAATGAACTATCTCCTTTTGAGCTTCAAGAAAAATGGGATAATTCAGGTTTATTAGTTGGTTCAATGGAAGATGAAATTAAAGAAGTACATATTAGTATTGATTTAGATGAAGCTTTAGTTGATCAAATAGAAGAAAATAGTTTAATAATCACACATCATCCATTGATTTTTTCAGGACTTAAAAGAGTTAATTATGACTCGTATACAACTAAGATTTTAAAGCAATTGATTAAAAAAGATATTGCTTTGATTTCAATGCATACAAATATTGATAAAACACATTTAAACAAATATGTAATAAATGAAGTTTTAGGTTTTGATATTTTAAATAGTGAAGAGTTTATTTCATATTCAAATGTAAATATGAAATTTGAAGATTTAGTAAAGTATGTATCTGCAAAACTAAATCTAAAAACAACAAAAGCAGTTAAATGTAGTGATGAAATTAAAAAAGTTGCTATTGTTACAGGGGCAGGAATGTCTTTATTGGGAGAAGTTCAAGCTGATTGTTTCTTAACAGGTGATATAAAATATCATGATGCAATGGAAGCAAAAGCAAGAGGAATTTCTTTAATTGATATAAGGCATTATGAGAGTGAAAGATTTTTTAGTGAGCTTTTAGAGTCGCTACTTTCAGAATATTTGAAAAAAAATGAATTAAAAGCTATAATAACAGCTTCAAAAAATCCATTTGAGTTTTTTAAACAAGGAGAAACGGTTGAATAAGTATTTACAGGATCTAATCAAGTTATCAAAGTTTGATAAAGCAATTAGTATGTTTGAGCCTAAAATCGAAAATGAAAAGGCAAAATTAGCAACATTTATTGAAACAGCAGAGTCAATTAAAAAATCAATAAATGACATTTATTTAGAAATTGATGAAATCAAATCTAAAAGAACAAAAAACAATATCCATTTAGCAGAGTTAAAGTCTAAATTAGAAGATATTGCTAAGAAAAATAAAGACATTCAAACTGAAAAAGAGTTAAAAGCTTTACAGTTAGAAGAAGAAATAGCAAAAGAACAAATTTCATTTGCAAATGAAGAGATTGAAAGACTTGATACTTTAGCAAGCGCTAAAGAAGAAACATTAAAAGAACTTCAAGAAAATCTTGCTGAAGAAGAAGAATCTATTAAAGATATTCAATTAGCTGTTGATAATACAATTGAAGAAATTAATAAAGAAAGAAATGTAGTTTACCAAGAAAGAAGTGAATTATTAGAGAAATTTGATAATAAAATTTTAACTTTCTATGAAAAAATTAAAAGATGGGCAAAAGACTCAGCTGTAGTTCCTGTAAAAAAACAAGCTTGTTATGGATGTTATATGAAAATCAATGATAAGACATATGCAGAAGTAATAAAGTCAGAAGAGATTATCAACTGTCCACACTGTGGAAGAATTCTATATAAAGAAGATGAAACTGAAGAGGCTTAATTTTGAGCCTTTTTAGTATATTCTATTACATATTACTTTTTGTAATATATATACTTGCACTACCTTATTTAATTTATAAATCAAGAACTACAAAATATAAAGAAGCAATTCCAGCAAAATTTTTTTTGAAGAGTAATAAAAAGTTTAAAGAAAATGGTGTGTGGTTTCACTCATGTTCTATGGGAGAAACAAAAGCAATTAAACCTTTACTTGATGAATTTAGCACTCTTGCTAATGTTTCAGTAATTACAAATACAGGTTATGAAGAAGCAGAAAAATCTACTTCAAATGTAAGGTATTTACCTTTTGAGATTTTTTTACCATTTTGGGTAAATAAACAAAAGGTTT
Organism: Arcobacter roscoffensis; assembly: GCF_024267655.1. Lineage (NCBI taxonomy): Bacteria > Pseudomonadati > Campylobacterota > Epsilonproteobacteria > Campylobacterales > Arcobacteraceae > Arcobacter > Arcobacter roscoffensis. The sequence goes on along the minus strand of NZ_CP100595.1, from coordinate 2,562,527 downwards.
TAGTTGTTATGGAAGCTGAACTTTGGTATATGTTGTTTTTGTGTGCAAAAGCAAAAGGTGCAAAGACTTTTTTAATAAATGCGAGAATCTCAGATAGGTCTTATAATTCATATAAGAAATTATCATTTTTTTATAAAAAGGTTTTTGAAAATATTGATAAAGTATTTGCACAAAGCCAAGTTGATAAAAAAAGGTTGGAAAGTTTAGGTGCAAAAAATGTGGAAGTTATAGGTAATATTAAATTAGCTCAACTTCCAAAAGTTGAAAACATTTTTGATAAATTAGATTCAAATGTTATAACAGCAGCAAGTACACATGAAAAAGAAGAAGAGTTAGTATTAAATGCTTATAAAAAATCTTTTGGGAAACTTTTAATAGTTCCAAGACATCCAGAGAGATTTGAAAAAGTAGATTTACTAATAAAAGAGTTTGTTGAAAATAGTGATATTTCATATCATAAGTTTTCTACAAAGCAGAATTTTGAATCAGATATAATACTCATAGATAAAATGGGTATCTTAAATGAAATTTTTGCAATATCAGATACTGTTGTATTAGGTGGTGCTTTTGAAAAAATTGGAGGACATAACCCAATTGAGCCTGCATATTTTTCATGTAAAATAATAAGTGGTCAGAATATATTTAATCAAAAACCACTTTTTGAGTGTGTAGAGAACTACTATTTAATTGAAAATGAACAATTAGGTGAGTATTTATATAAATTAGATACTTTAGAAAAATCACAATTAACAAAAATAGGTTCATTAGAACCTATAATAAAGGAAATAAATGGCAACTTATGATAAAGCATATAAAGTATTAGCAAAACAAGAAAACATGTCTAATTCAAAAGCAAAAGATTTAATAGATAAGGGTTTAGTAAGAGCTGAGGGTAAAAAAGTAATGATAGCAAGAGGTGAGATTAGCACTGATACAAAATTTAGTGTTAAATTACCAAATGAAGTAAAAGTACTTTTTCAAGATGATAATATCATTGCTGTTGATAAACCTGCATTCTTAACAGCAGATGAAGTATCAAAGAAATTTAAAGATGCAATACTTTTAAACAGACTTGATAAAGAGACATCAGGTGTAATGATGTTTGCAAAAACAGAAGAGTTTAGAGTAAAAGCTATTAAAGAGTTTGCAGCAAATAGAGTTTACAAAGAGTATGTTGCAATAGTTGAGGGTAGAGTGGTTGATGAGATTGAAATTGATAAACCAATTTTAACTACAAGAGAAAGAAAAGGTAGTGCTAAATCTAAGATTGATACTAAAAAAGGTAAGCCTGCAAAAACAACTATTTATCCAATGTTAGTAGAAGGAAGAAAGTCAAAAGTTAAAGTAGTAATTGAATCAGGTAGAACACATCAAATTAGAGTTCATTTAAACTCTGTTGGTTTACCTATCATTGGTGATGCAGTTTATGGAAAAGTAGCACCTAATATTAATAGAGTATTACTTCATTCAAAAAAGACTAAAATTTTAGACTACGAATTTGAAGCTAGAGAGCCTAGAGAATTCAATGTGTATGAGTTTAATTAAAAATTAAGCTTGTATGATTTTATACATATAAATAAAAGCCCTATATATGGGCTTTTAAAATAAATATCGTCAATATTATTTCTGAAAAAAAACTTAATTTACACCTTCTTTAACCTTACTTGAAGTATTTAATAAGTATAATCCACAAAATTTAAAATCATGGAGTTTCGTTTTGTTTGATTCAATAACCGGTTCAATAAGAAGTGCAGTTAATAAAATAAGACATAAAGATGATGCTGCCTCATTAAAAAAAGCAGTAACAGAACTAAGAAAATCTTTATTAAAATCTGATGTACATCATAAGACTACAAAAGAGTTAATTACTGCTGTTGAATTAGAAACAAAGAAAAATGGAATAGGGCAGGACTCTTTCTTAAATGCTTTAAAAGATGAATTAACAAAACTTTTAACTACTGATGGTAACCAAGGTTTTGTATTCTCAAATACTCCTCCAACAACGATTTTAATGACAGGACTTCAGGGGTCAGGTAAAACTACAACTACAGGTAAATTAGCAAACTATTTAAAACAAAGAAAGAAAAAAGTTTTAGTAGCAGCAGCTGACTTACAAAGATTAGCAGCCGTAGAGCAATTAAAACAAATTGCTGAGCAGGTTGAAGTTGATATTTACTTTGATGACAATGAAAAAGATCCAGTGAAAATTGCAATTGCAGCACAAGAAAAAGCAAAAGCTGAACATTATGATGTATTATTAGTAGATACAGCTGGTAGACTTGCAATTGATGAAGAGTTAATGCTTCAATTAAAAGAAGTTAGAGACTCTATTAAAGTGGATGAAATTTTCTATGTAGCTGATTCATTAACAGGACATGATGCAACTAAAACAGCAACTACATTTAAAGAGAAAATTGGAATTGATGGTGTAATTCTTTCTAAATATGATGGAGATACAAAAGGTGGAGTTGCTTTATCTATTGCACATCAAGTAGGAATTCCATTAAGATTTGTTGGTATTGGTGAAAAAATGCCAGACCTTGAAGTATTTATTCCTGATAGAATTGTATCTAGATTAATGGGTGCAGGAGATATTGAAGGTTTAGCTGAAAAAACATCTGCTGTAATTGATGAGAAAAAAGCAAAAGAAGTAACTAAGAAAATTAAAAAAGGTGAGTTTAACTTTAATGATTTCTTAGATCAACTTTCTATGATGAGCAAATTAGGTTCAATGAAATCTATTATTGGAATGATTCCAGGACTTTCTCAAATGGCTGGACCATTAAAAGATATGGATTTTGAAAACTCTGATGAAATTAAAAGAATTAAAGCTTTAATTGCTTCAATGACTCCAAAAGAGAGAGAGCAACCAAGTTTAATGAATGCTTCTAGAAAGAAAAGAATTGCAAAAGGTTCTGGTTTAACAGAAATGCAAATAAATAAAATTTTGAAACAATTTAAAAATGCTTCAAAAATGGCTAAAAAACTTTCATCAAAAGGTGGAATGAAAGGCCTTCAAAATATGATGTCTCAAATGGGACCTGGCGGGATGCCAAAAATACCAAAATAACAACACACTTAATAGTATTGAGCTGTGAACTTTTTGGAGTTCAGAATTCAATACTATAATAGTAAACAAATTAAAGGAAAATAACATGACAGTAATTAGATTAACTAGAATGGGTAGAAACAAGAAACCATTTTACAGAATCGTTGTAACAGACTCAAGAAAAAGAAGAGATTCAGGATGGATTGAATCAATTGGATACTTTAACCCAGTAGCTGAGCCAAAAGTATTAAAATTAGATGAAGAAAGATATAACTATTGGTTAAGTGTTGGTGCTAAGCCATCTGAAAAAGTTAAAAAATTAGCAGCTAAATAATTTATTGAGATAAGTAATGATTACTAAATTTATAGAAAACTATGCAAAATTAATTGTTAGTGAACCTAATGATATTAAGGTTTATAAAGAGATGATTGATGATACATTTGCAGAAATAACAATTGTAGCTAATAGCGTTGATATTGGTAAACTAATTGGTAAGAATGGGAATATGATTAATGCTTTAAAAACTATGGCAAATGGTTGCAAAGCAAAAGATGGCATTTCTTATAAAATTCAAGTGGTATCTAAGTAGTTTTCTATGAATGATAAAATTTACGTAGCTAAGCTTGGAAAAGCTGTGGGTCTGAAAGGTCATTTAAGACTTTTCATTGACTCAGATTTCCCTGAACAATTTAAAAAAGGTTCAGAATTTATTACAAATAAAAAAACATCGCTAGTTATAAAAGAGTATAATTCTAATAGAGAACTTGTGCAATTTGAGAACTATGAAGATGTTGAACTTGCAAAAAAACTTACTAATCAAGAACTATACTCAACTTTTGAACAAACAAGACAAAACTGCAAACTAGAAGAAAATGAACATTTTTGGTTTGATTTAATGGATTGTAAGATAGTTGAAAATGGATTAGAGTTAGGTGTTGTAGTTGAAGTTCATAGGTATCCTTCAAGTGATTATCTTGAGATTAAAACATCTGATGAATTAGTGAAAAAAGAATTACCTAAAACCTTTCTATTGCCACATTTGTTTGATAAATATATTTTAAATGTGGACATTAAAAATAAAATTATAAATGTACAAGAGGCTTTTGTAATATTAGAAAACTCATAAGAGTTTACTAATAATTACATCTTTTATCAAACTCTTCTCTTGTTAATTCAACTTCATAAGCATTTGAAAAATCACTATTATTTAACTTATTAAATACTTCGCTTCTTTGGTTATTGTTGTCAAATGGTCCAAAATACACTTCAATATTATTGAAATCATCTCTACATAATAATACATCATTATGAATAGCTAGAACTTTGTCTAAATACTCTTTAAATAGCTCACCTTTTATTTTTGCCACATTAATTAGATTTACAAACTTTGTATCAATAGATTCATTTGTATTTGTGTACATTTGTTCATCAGATGTAGTTATTATTTCCTTTGATGGTGTTTGTTTTGACATCTCTTGTTCTTTTTTGTTCTCTTCATGTTTAATAGTATTTTCTATTTCCATTTGAGCAAGAATTAATTTTTCTCTTTCAACTTCAAGTATTTCTTTTTCTCTTAACATTTCTTCTTTTAAAGACTTTGCTTGCTCTTTTAAAAGTTCAAGTTCATTTTTTTGAGTTTCAAGTTTTTCTTTTTTTGCTTGAAGTAGTTCTTTTTCTTTTGTTAGTTCTTCTTCTTGTTGAGAAAGTTTTTCTTTATATTCTTCTTTTTCTTTCTCTAGCATCTGCTTTTGTTGTTCTATTTTGTCTTGTTCTTTTTTAGCTAAGATATCTTTATTTGTAAGTCTTGAAAGTTCTTTATTTAGATTATCAGTATTTACGTCTTTTAAGCTAAATTTATATTCATTCTGAGGCTGAACAATTTGTTTTTGTGTTGATGTTTTAGCAGGCATTTCTTCTTTTATTTCTTCTGGGTCAAAAAAGCCCATTAAGAAAAGTATAAGACCAATTATAAGTACTAAAACTAAAAAGCCAATTACTCCAAAAAGTATTTTTTTGATTTTATTATCATCTTTTTTCTTTTTAAAGCTTGGTTCTTCATCAGATGATTCTTCTTTATTTGACTCATTACTTGAATTATCATCATCTTGTGTTGCATTATTATCCCCGAAGAGTCTGTCTCTTCTAGCGTTAATTCTAACTCTTCTTCTTTTTGTTCTTCTGCCATTAGTCACTCTTTTTGGGATATTTTCTTTTTTCTTTTTGCCTAGCTAATATTTTCTCTTTATTCTTTTGATAATATTGACGTCTATATTCTCTTAATTCTTCTTTTTTCTTTTCTCTATATTCTTTATCGTATTCTAATCTTTTTTCTTTATTCTCTTCGTAATACTCTTTTTTCTTGTCTTTGTATTCATTGATTTTTGCTACTATAAGCTCTTTTCTATCATCAACATGAGCTTTTTGTACTTTTGCAATTTCTTTTATTTTACTTGCAAAGTTTAAGTCATTTAATTCATTTTCATAATCAATAACTTCTCTTTTTTTCTTTGCTTTATTTTTTAAGTAATACTCTCTTTTTTTTCTTTTATGAGCTAAAAATTTTTCTTCTCGAAGTTTTTTTAATTCATTTAAATCCATATTTTATTTAGTTACCTATCTTTTTAACCTATTAACAGTATCAAGCATACCATCAGTAGTTGTAATTGCCTTAGAATTTGCTTCATATGCTCTTTGAGCTGTAATTAAATCTACCATCTCGTTTACAAGTTTAACGTTTGATAACTCAATCATACCTTGTCTAGTATTACCAAACTGCTCTGTAGTTGGATTTCCTGTTAAAACTGCACCTGAGGCTTCTGTTTCTCTAAACAAAGACTCACCCATAGGAGCTAATCCTGCTGGATTAATAAAATCAGCAATTTCAATTTGCCCTAAATTTACTATTTCTTCTGTTTGAGGATTTGTTGCTGTAACTGTTCCATCTTTCCCTACAGTTAATTTAGTAACATTATCAGGTACCACTATTTGTGGTGAAAGTGGGTAGCCATTACCATTTACAACAGTTCCCTCAGCATTAAGTTTAAATGTACCATTTCTTGTATATGCAGTCTCTCCACTTGGCAGAGTTATTTGAAAGAAACCATTTCCTTCTATAGCTATATCTAAAGGATTTGAAGTAAGTTTTAAGTCACCTTCTGTAAAGTTTTTTTGAATACCAGAAATTCTTACACCTAAACCAACATCAATACCAGTTGGATTTAGAGTTGTTTGTGAAGTTTGACCTGCTGTGTAGTTTAAAGTTTCATAAATTAAATCTTGAAATTCAGCTCTATCTTGTTTAAAACCTGTTGAATTTACGTTTGCAATATTGTTTGAAGTAACATCAATTTGATGTTGCATAGAATTCATACCTGTTGCAGCAGTGTAAAGTCCTCTTATCATTGAATTTCCTTTGAGAGTTTTAGATTATATTTATTATATTTTAAGAACAATTAAAAAAAGATAAATCTATATAGTTATTTATCAGTTTAGATTAAGTGGATATTTAAAACAAATTATATATAATATTCAATAATTGAATATTAATAAAGATTAAAGGGTAGTATGATGAGAATTCTAATAGTTGATGATAGTTCTACTATGAGGAGAATTATTGGTAATGTTGTAATGCAGTTAGGTTACGCAAAAGATGATTTTGATGAGGCTGAAGATGGTGTTAAAGCTTGGAAACTATTAGGTGAGTCTAACTACGATGTTATTTTAACTGACTGGAATATGCCTAATATGAATGGTTTAGATTTAGTAAAAAAAGTTAGAGCAGAAGGTGCTCATCAAAAGACTCCTATTATCATGATTACAACAGAAGGTGGTAAGGGTGAAGTTATTACAGCTTTAAAAGCTGGAGTGAATAATTATATTGTAAAACCATTCAATGCAGAAGTTTTAAAAGAGAAGCTTGATGGGGTATTAAAAAAATAAGTTAATAAGGCATTATTATGAGTATGAGTCAAGAAGAAATTGAAGCATTGATGAATGGACTTGACATTTCCGATGAAGAAACATCTAAATCATCAGAAGAATCAACTGAAGTAGTTGATACAAGTGAAATTGATGAATTAATTTCTCAAACACAAAATGAAGAAAAAATTGAAACAGTTCAAGAAGAGCCTTCTGTTCCCGAAGTAAAAGATATAGAAGAAACAAAAGATATTGAAACTCCTAATGTAACTGTAGATAATGATGATATTGATGCTTTATTAAAAGATTTTGACATAAACGATGAAGTAGATGAAGAAGTGAAAACAGATGATATTTTAGATGACTTGGAACTAAATACTTCAAATGAGCAAGCTTCATCTGACGATATAGATGATTTATTATCTCAAATCGATGGAATTACAGAAGATGCTCCTAGTGTAGATGCGGTAACACAAAAATCTGAACCTAAGAAAGAAGAAGTGAGTGCAGAAAAAATTGTGCAAGATTGGACAGATACAAAAATAAATGAAGGTGTGATACCATTACCTGCTGAAAAAGATACAAAAGTTGTAAATCAATTAAACCAAGTAGCAAATGACTCAGAAGAGAAAGTTTCTCAAATTTTTGATGTATTAAGTCTTGGTTTAGATAATAATAATGAATTTAGAACTAAAGTTTCTGATATTGAAGATTTTTTAGTTTCTCAAGATAAGTTATTAAAATCATTAAATGCAAAATTTCCAAATATAGAAGTTTTTAAACAACATGTTCAAAAAGTTGAAGAAGTAAATAAAAGTTTAGAAGCTATGAAAACTATAATGAATGAAGAAGATATGAAAATCTTTGAAGCTATGGAGCTTATGCAGTTTAATGATATTAATAGACAAAAAATTGAAAGAGTTATGTCTGTTATTAGAAAGCTTTCATTATATCTTAACAATTTATTTGAAGATGATTACACTGAACAAGAAATTGCAGTTGCAAAACATATTCATGGTGATCAAGGTGAAGTATTAATTGGTGAAGATTTAGATAAATTAATTGAAGAGTTTGGGAAGTAAGGACATTTAATGAATCAAGGAACATACCCTCTTGCTGCATCTATGGTCAATCAAATAAATAGATTAGATCAAATAAGTAATAACTTAGCAAATGTTAATACAAATGGATTTAAACAAGAAGGAACAACAGAAACTACTTTTAATCATTACCTTCAAAGATCAAAAAATGAAGGCTTTGTTCCAACAAAAATTAATGAAGTTACAAATAATATTCCAAAAATTGATGCAAAATATATAAATGGCGAAATGGGACCAATAGCTCCAACTGGAAATAATTTAGATTTTGCATTAAACCAACCAGATACCTTTTTTAAAATACAAAATCAAAATGGAGACATTGTTTATAGTAGAGATGGTGCCTTTAAAGTTTTTGATGGTTTTATAGTTGATTCAAATGGAAATAATGTACTTAATACTGATAATGAACCAGTTCTTTTAGAAGAGGGTTTTGAAAACAATATAGGTGTTGCACAAATTCCATATACAAATCTTCAGAAAATAGGCAATAATACTTATAAACTTAAAGATGAAAATGAGGTTTTATTGTTTGAAAATAATGATGGCCTTTTAGAGCAAGGAGCAATTGAAAAATCAAATGTAAATTCAGTTACAGCGATGGTTGAACTAATTGATGCTCATAGAAGGTTTGAACAATCTCAAAAGGCAATTTCAACTATTGATGAAATAAACTCTAAATTAATTGATAAAATAGGGAACAATACTAGATAATGGAAGCAAGTAGCGTAACAAACACACTCTTTGCACATTTAAACTTTAGGGGTGAGAGACAAAAAGTAATATCAAGTAATCTTGCTAATATAAATACCCCAAATTATAAAACTAAAGAATTAGTTTTTGAAGATGAACTAGCAAGTCAAAAAAAAGAGCCTAGATTAGCTTTAGCTCAAACAAGTGGTCAGCATTTACCAAGTATAAATCATAATTCTAATATTCCTAATCCTAGATTAGTTCAAGTAAAAGGTTTAGAAGAACAAAATGATGGAAATAATGTAAACTTAGATACTCAAATGAGTGAAATGTCAAAAAATAAAGTAATTTTTGACGCATTGCAAGCAGCAATTAAAAAAGATTCGAGACTATTTAGATCAGTTATTGAATCATCAGCTAAAAATTAATCAGGATAAATAATATATGGATCAACTTCTAAAATTTATAAATAATTTAAATGCTGCTCAAAGAGCAGTTATTATTGGGGGATTTTCTCTTTTATTTATATTATTGATTGGTCTATTGGTTTATTCAAATATTAAAGCTGAAGATAAAAAACTAAACTATACAATTGCTTCAAATTTAACAAAATCACAAGTGATGTTAGCTAGTGATGAGCTTGAGGCTTCAGGAATTGCTTTTAGTGTTATTGGTTCAGGTAATAATCTTACATTAAAAACCTCAAAAGAGTTTATCAATATTGCAAAAATTAAACTTGTGACAAGTGAAGCCTCAACTAGTAAGCATGTAGGATGGGAAATTTTTGAAAAGTCATCATTGGGTACAACTAATTTTGAGAATAAAGTAAAGTATTTAAGAGCACTTGAAGGTGAACTTTCAAGATCACTAGAGTCTTTAACTGGTGTATTAAGAGCAAGTGTAAAAATAGCTATTCCTAAAGACACTATTTTTACAGAAAGAAAAACACTTCCAACTGCATCAGCAGTTTTATCTTTAAAGCCTGGTGTTTTTTTAACTCAAAAGCAAATTGATGGTATCAAAAACTTTATAGCATCAGCCGTTCCTGATTTAACTCATGATAATATCAAGTTAATTGATCAAGATGGAAGTTTACTTCAGAAATCTAAAGATGATATGGCTACGCAAAAGTCATATTCACAATCAAAATATAAAAAGAAAATTGAAGATGATTATGAAAAAAAGATAGTTGAATTATTAGAACCTTTTGTGGGACATGGTAGAGTTGTTGCAAAAGTTTCAGTTTCACTTGATTTTATTATGCAAGATATTCAAGAAGAGATTTATGATCCAGAAGGAACTATACGATCACAACAAGTAATAGAAAATATATCTTCATCACAAGGTACAGCAGGTGGAGCGGGTGGAGCAGCTGGAGTTGATAATAATATACAGACTCCAGGTGGTGCAGCTGGTAATGGGAACTCACAATCAAATAGTGAAGGAACAAATACTGTTACAAATTATGAGATCTCTAAAAAGATAATAAAACAAAAAGATAATAACTATTCAAGAATCAATAGAATTACAGCTGGGGTTACTTTTGATTCAACTGTATTAAATGATGTTGAAAACAAAGAAGAATTTTTAGCTTCAATTGAATCAATTGTTCAGGACACTGTTGGATATGATAGTAAAAGAGGAGATAAGGTTACTGTAAGAGACTTTAAATTTATTGGAGTTAAACCAATTTCAGCAAACGGTGTACAGCTTGATGAAAATGGTAATCCAATAGAAGTTGACTCTTCAACATCTTCATTAAATACTTTAGCTATGGTTAAAACTATACTTAAAGAGTTTAGTGAGTATATTCAGTACTTAATAGCAGCTGTTTTATTATTTATATTCTATAAAAAATTTATTGTAAACCATGAAGTTGTGATCTTAGGTGATGGTACTACTAAGAAAAAAGATGAAGTAGATGATGAAAATCTTGTTGATGATATGTTGGGAGATTATGGAGATCAATTTGATAGGGAATCAGCTAAGGGAAGATTAAAAAGTAAAATCAAAAGTCAGATATTAAATAATATTGAAGGCTTAGATGAAGAATCAGCTGCAAAATATGAAGTTTTAGTTGAAGAGCTAGATAAAGAAGTAAATAATAATCCAGCTGAAATGGCATCCATGATTGAACTTTTATTATCAGAAGGTGATGCAAATTTAAAAGGTAAGAAATAATGGCAGAAGCGAATAGTAACTTACATGAAGTTTTAAAAGGTATGTCTATGAAAGACAAGGTTGCTAGATTCTTTGTTTTGATTGGAGAAGAGGCAACTGTAAAGATATTTCAACACTTACCCAAAGATACAGTAGAAGATATTTCAACTGCAATTACTCAAATAAACTCTATTGATAAAGAAACATCCTTAGCTATTTTAGAAGAGTTTCATTTATATACAAGAACAAAAGGTTTTATTAGTTCTGGTGGTTATGATTTTGCTAGAGATATTTTATATAAATCACTTGGAAAAGGTGAAGCTGATGAAGTATTAGCAAAACTATCAAGATTACAGTTAGCTTCTCAGTCGTTTTCTTATTTAGATGCTATTAATCCAAAACAATTATCAGATTTTATTAAAGATGAGTCACCTCATACGATAGCTGTAATTTTATCACATATGGATGCTCCTAAATCAGCTGAAGTTTTAATGCAACTTGAAGAAGAAGTAAGAGTTAAAGTTACTATGCAAATGGCAACAATAAAAGATGTTTCACCAGATGTTGTAAGAACTATTTCTGTTGTACTTGAGAAAAAGCTTGAATCATTACTTTCTTCTATTGTTGATGTTGGTGGTGTAAAAGTTGTTGCTGATATGTTAAATAGATTAGGTCCAAAATCACAAGATATTCTAAAGAATATCAATGGTGTAGATACTTCTTTAGCAACTAAAATTAAGGAAAATATGTTTGTATTTGAAGATTTATTAAATCTTGAAACTGAATATGTAATGAAGATTTTACAAAATGTAGATACAGGAGATGTAGCTGTTGCTATGAAAAATGCTCCAGATGAAGACATGGAGAAAATTACAGGTGCAATGTCTCAAAGAGCTAGAGATAGATTTAAAGAAGAGTTTGAGATGCTTAATAAAGTTAAAATTAAAGATATTGAAGCTTCTCAAAGAAAGATGCTTGATGTTGCACAAAAAATGATTGAAGATGGAATCATTGATAGAGAAATGGATGAATAATGGCAAGCAATAATGTTCGATCAAATGCAAAAGTTTTAAATGGAAGTGGTGAAGTTCAAAAGTACGAATTAGGTAATTTTGTAAATGGTTCAAATAATGTACAAGAAGAACCAGCTCCTACAAGGCAAGCAGTGTTAGATACAAGAGAATTAAATGGTCATATTGATCCTGTATTAAGTGAAGTAAGAAATCTTGCAGCACAAATTAATCAAATTTCACAAAAAGTTAATAGTATTGAAAATGGTGGGGTTCAAGGTAGAGATATTGATACTCAAGTTGTACAAGCAATAAAAGATTTAAAGCATTATGCTGCTTTTTTTGAACAAGCAACTTTTCAAATGGAATCAAAGCTTTTAAAAACTTCTATTTCAATTGCACAAAAAATAATTAGTATTGAGGTTGGAGAGAATTCAGCTAAAATTGCAAAACAAACAATTTCTCATTTACTTGATAAAATTAAAACTGCTTCAAAGGTTCAGATTCATTTAAATCCAAAAGATTATCAACTTTTAAAAGATCAATTAGCACTTGAACCTTATATAGAATTAAGAGAAGATGCTAATGTTGCTGCTGGTGGAGTAGTAATTGCTAGTGATTTGGGTAACTTTGATGGAAATATAGAAGCAAAAGTTGCTTCAATGCTAGAGACCCTAGATACTGTTATTTAATTAAACATTGCCTGCTATTTAATTTCTCAAAATTTTATGTTATAATGTATATAGAATAATATTTTTTATAAAAGTTTGGTTATGGAAATAAGTGAAAGAGATTATGATATATTAGTTGATACGGAAATTACTGTTGATGTAATGTTAGGGAATTCTAATATTACTATTGCTGAGTTTTTAAAACTAGGTGATGGAGACATAATTTCATTGGACAAGCTAGCGGGAGCTGGTGGAGATATATATGTAAATCAAAGAATTATTGGTACAGGTGATATTATTGTAATTGATGATAAGTTGGCTGTAAGGGTTCAAGATGCAATGGATTCAGACAATGTTGTTAGATACTTCTTTGATGAAAATTTAGTATAGGAGTTATATTATGGCTGTTGATAATGTTCAAGTAAATACAAGTACAGGTGTTGATGGAAATGCCTATACTTCTTCTGTTAGTAATGATGAATTAACGAATGACGACTTTTTAAAACTAATGATTCAAGAATTAAAGCTACAAGATCCTACAAAACCTATGGATTCAAAACAAATGTTGGCTTCTCAAATGCAAATGTCAACTATTAGTACAAATCAAGAAATGGTAAAAGCTATGGCTTCATTGCAGACTTCTTATGCACAAACTGCATTATCAAATGCTGCTAATGTTATAGGAAAAAATGTAGAAGATGGTAATATTGGCGAAAATGGAATAACTAAAGCTTATACTGTAAGGTCTGTTGAAACAGTTGATGGTCAAGTGCAGGTAAAAGCTCAACAAATATTATATTATGAAGACAGGGTTAAATTAACTGCTGCTGATGATGAATCATCTGATACTTTAGTTAATTATAATGTTAAAGGTGAGATTTTAGATAATGACGGAAATGTTACTGATAATAAAATAGTATTACAAGAGCCAGGCCTTCCTTTAGTAAGAGATGGAAAACTTGTTATTCTTGATAAAAATAATGAAGAAATAACAGATCATAAATATGAGTTAGCAGGAGCTACAACGCCAGTATTCTCTGATCAATTAACTTCCATACCATTTTCTAATTTAACTAAAATATTCTAAGGATAAATTATGATTGGTGGACTTTGGAATGGATATTCTGGCTTAAATACATATGAAAAAGCTTTAACAGCTGAATCAAATAATTCTTCAAATACTAATACTGTTGGATATAAGGCTAACGATGTTAGATTTGAAGATTTAATGTACAAAAATGGTACTGGTAGTGGTGTCCAAATTGAGCAAGTATTTAAAAGATTCCAACAAGGTGATATTAAACCAACAGGTCATAGTTTAGACATAGGTATTGAGGGTAAGGGTTATTTTATGGTAAATGACCCCCAAAATAATGAACTTTACTATTCAAGAGCTGGAAATTTTCAGTTAGGGGCTGATGGCTTATTACAAACACCAGATGGACTAAAAGTTCAAGGTTTAATTCCACAAGAACCCCAAGTAATAACAACTAATCCTGATTATATTCAGTTAGGCAAAGTTCATTCAAATTTTGTTGCAAGTGAAAATATTGGTAATGAAAATTTTATTCAAACAATAAATGCACGAATTGGTGACTATTCAAATACTGCCCAAACTAGTGGAATTAGTGGAGAAGGTTTTAAGAGAGCTAGTTCAAAAGTAGTTGATATTGAAGCTTTAATTACTGATTATAAAGATAAATTAGATTTATATAGATCAGTATCAACACAGGAAGCGACTCTTTCTCAAAATCAAATCACAAGTTTGGATTTTAGTAGTTATTTATCAGAATTAAATAATGAAAACGATTTCATTAAAGTTAATATTAACAATAGAGAAGTAAGACAACAATTTGACACGGATATTGATACTACTATGAGATTATTTGCAGATAAAATATCTAGTATTCAAGGTATGAATTCTTATGTAGATACTACAATTGGAAAAGTTACTGTAGAATCTATGATACCAGCAAAAGAAATAGCTATATATGATGTAGCTGTAAATGATAAAGCAGCTTCTATTAATCAAATTCAAAATCAAAGTTTAGGTACAGGTTATGGAATTGTAATAAGTGCTAGAGATGCATTAAAAGCAGCTGTTGAAGCAGCTGGTTCTGAGTTTATTGAAATAACTAGCACTATAAACTTACAAAATCAAGAAGCATTACAGGTTAATGATATACAAATGAAGTTAGCAAATTTAAATCTTTCAGAATATACTTTTGGTTCTATTAGTATAGATGAGGGTATTATTTATTTATCTGATGGAGACAATAAGTTTGTAGTAGGTAAGGTTCAAACAGCTTTTTTTAGAAATGATCAAGGCTTGGAACCTCAAGGAAATAACTTGTATAAAAGTGGTTTAGAAGCAGGAGAACCACAGTATGCAGGAAAAATTAATACTTTACATAAAGACTCATTAGAAGTTAGTAATACAGATAATGCTGACACTATGACTAATTTATTAACTTATCAAAAAGCATTTGAGGCAAATTCAAAGTCAATAACTACATCTGATGAGTTATTAAAAACAGCTATTAATCTTAGGAAATAATAGCTATTAATATTTACATATTAGTACTTTTTAAAGTATTAATATGTGAACATTTTGTTCACCATTTTTATAAAAAGGATAAATCATGATTGGCGCACTATGGACGGGGATATCTGGACTATCTTCACAACAACAAGCATTAGACAATGAATCAAATAATATTGCCAATGTAAATACAATCGGATTTAAGTCATCAAGAATATCATTTGCAGACCAAATGTACCAAGATAGAATTGGTAAAGGTTCAAAGATATTAGATGCAGAGAAACTATACACACAAGGTAACCTAAAATTAACAGGTGTTGATTACGATATGGCCTTAAGTGGTGAGGGTTTCTTTACAGTTGCAAATACAAGAGCAACAGGAACAACTGAGAACTTCTATACAAGAGCCGGAAACTTCAGAATGGGTGATAATGGAACCCTTCAAGATTCAGCAGGAAATGAAGTTCAAGGTTGGATGATGACTTCAATTGATCCACAAAAAGATGTAACAAGTACAAATCCAAATGTAAATGTATTTACAAATGATTATACTAAACTTTTATCATCAAAAATCATAAAACATAGTACATATGTAGAAACAATTACAGCAAAAGCCACTGATTATACTCAAACAGCAAAGGGTGACTCAGAAACAGTATTTGACGGAGCAGGATATAAAAGTAAATCTGCAAAAGTATCAGATATTGAAGCTGCAATAAAAGATTATGCTACGTGGCTACAAAGATTATCAGAAGAGCCAGATGGAGCATCAGCAACATCAACAGCACAAGTATCACATATTAACTTTAAAACATCAGATGCAGACTCACTAGTAAGTAAAGAGGGTGAAGAAATATATGTATTTATAGATGGTGTAAAAAAATCACAAACATATATATCAACAACAGCAACTGAACAATGGATTAAAGACTTTTATGTAGATGCAGCTGCAAATACACCATTTGGAGATGCATACCTAGCAGATTATAGTTTACCTGCAACAGGAACATTATCATCACCTCCAACAGATGCAGAAATTGATGCTCTAACAAGTGCACAAAAAGATACTTTAAATATGATAGCAAGTAGAATTGAGACATATAAAGGTTTAGCAAATAAGATTTCTGATGAAGTACCAGGCTTAGTAGCACATATATCAGATGAGGGTGGAGGAACAAATAATGATGTATTAGAATTAGATGATACATTAAGTCCAAATTCTCATGATTTATACCAAATGTCAAAAGGTATAATACAGATTAAATCACTTATACCAGGACAAGAGTTTACAATATCAGAAGTGGGTGAGAGTTCAGGTAACACAACAGTACAAGGTAATTATTTAACAACAATTGCAGCTAAAAAAGGTGAAGGTATTGGAGCACTAGAGTCATCAAAAGATGCTTTATCTAAACTTATTACTGGTAAGCAAAGAGATGTTTATACTACTAGTGATTTATCATTGGCAAAAGATGGGAGTGTTACAAAAGACTTTACATATGGTATTACAATCTATGATAAAGAGTTAGGTCAAAGTGTACCAATTCCAAATGATGGTGCAACTCCTCCAAATGCTTTAAATATTCACTTAGATGGTGTTACATCAATAGATGATATTGTTGCAGCTATTAATGATAGTTCAAGAATTACTTATTCATCAGAGGATGGTACTACATCAACAGTAACAAATAACTTACCTGATCATATAGTTGCAAAAAATGTAAATGGACACTTAGTAATTGAAACATTAAATGAAAATTATGATGTAGAATTTACAGGTTCTATGAAAATTGCTGATGATCATACTACAGATACAGCTGGTGCAAACCTAACAGCTGTATATACTCCACTTGATAAAAATAATGATTACAGTGGAAGACAAGGTGCCGGTGCTGAGTTTATTGAACTTATAAATAAAGTAGATCAAACTGCTACAAAAGGTTCATTACAATTAAGACTTGATACTTTAGGTATTTCAGATTCAGCCTTTGGTGAGTTCTCAGTTGATAGTACTGGTCTTATTATGATGAAACAAGATGGAGCTGATTTTGCAATTGGTCAAGTAGCAATTGCTTTATTTAATAATAATAGAGGCTTAAATCCATCAGGTGATAACTTACTTGCTAAGACAAATGAGTCAGGTGAGCCTATTTATAACTTAAATAATGACAAAACTGCAAAAGTTGAAGGTAAAACTTTAGAACTTAGTACAGCTGATTTAAGTGAAAGTTTAGTAAATCTTATGGTATTCCAAAGAGCCTTTGAAGCAAATGCTAAATCAATCACAACTTCAGATCAGTTATTAAACACATTAATCAACTTAAAAAGATAATAAGTGAAGTAGTATTATACTACTTTACTTAAATTGCGTAGGATAGTTTTGGAAAATTTTTTATTAATTACAATTATTGGAATCTTATTATTATATTTTTTCTCAAGTGCTAATGTATACAAGTCTTTGTATCGAAAAGTAAATGAAGAAAAGAATTTGTTAGAAGAAGAAATTAGTAAGTTGCAAAAAATAGTTGATAGATATGAAAAACAAGCAAAAATTAGTTCAAACACATTATCAAATAGTCATGATAATCTTCAAGTTGCAAGGGATGATTTACAAGAAGCAAGACTTGAAAATATGAATCTAAGACATAGAGTTGATGAACTTGAAAGTAGAAATGAAGAGTTATATGCACAAGTTAACACAATGGTTTAGAAAAAATAAATTAACAAATATTTTAGTATATAAAATAGTATTAGTATTTGCTATTTTTAATAGTACTTTATATGCTAAAAATGAGTTAATAGAGTCTCAACCAGAGATACTTTTTCAATATGATAAATTAAAAAAAACACAAGAGAACTTAGCTATACAAGTTGAGTTTAATAAAGCAGTGCTTTTTTTAGGAAAAGGTGAATATAAAAAAGCTATAGAAATTCTTGAAAGAACTTCTCCTATAATAGAAATACCATCAAAACTAAATATTGGAATTGCTTATTATAAATTAGGTGCTATTGATAAAGCAATTGTTTATTTAAATAGTATTTATGAAAATAAAACAGCTTCTAATACTAATACTTATTCATATATGTCAGCTTGTTATTATTTATATCAAATTTCAAAAGATAATAAGTACTTAGACACTATTGTAAAAATTGCAAGGAAATATAAGGATTTAACTGAACATTCAAAAAGAATGCTTGCTGATACTTATATAATATTAAAAGAGTACAAAAGTGCTTTAAAAATTTTAAATGCAATGGATTATGCAATGGATTTAAAAAAAGCTCTTTTATATATAAAATTAAAAGATTATGAAAAAGCAAATATTCTTTTAGAAAAAGCTCAAAATAATACTTTGAATCCTAATAGATTAAATCATATTCTTTGGTTTAGAGTTTTTATAGATTTAAAATCTAATAATATTGAAAGATTAAGAGAGAATTTGGATTTAATACAAGAAAGAAAATCTATTTTTAAAGCCAATCAAGATTTACCATTAGAAATATTTTTTAATGAAAATAAATACACAGCAAAAGACTATTTAGATTTTGTATTGAAATTTGATGATGATCGAAATTATAGTTTTTTATTCTATTTCGCACCATTTATTTTTTCAGATTCTCAAGAGATTATTTATGATAGTTCAAAAGGCTTTATTTTTAATTCACAAGGTAATCTAGACTCTTTAGAAGAAATGGTAGAGTATAACAATAAATTTTTAAGTATTATAAAAGAAGATCCTATAATAAGAGTGGTTAAACTAAAAAAACTTTTAGCCACAGATACTAAGTCTTACATATATTATAATTTAGCATTATCGTACACACATATTCAAGATTATTTTAATGCTCATAAGCATTTTCAAAAAGCTTTTAAGTTAAATCCTGGTAATAAATTATATGCTGTAATGACTCTTATAACAGCAAATAAATTAGGAAAAAAACTAAAAGATCAAGATTATATTGATGCAATAATAAGATCAAAAGAAGGAACTTATAACTATTTTGCTAAAAAAGTGTATAAACTATTTATAAATGAAGAATATAAGTTTGAAAAAGAAGCATTATCTTATAAAAACACTATTTTTTCTAAGGCTTTAGACTATTTAGAAAAGCTAAAAAATAATGAACATACAATAGATCATCCTTTATTATCAAAACACTTTAAAGACCCTTTGACATATTTAATGAGGTTAGTCTATAGAAATGAAAATGAGAGTAATTATAAGTATTTCTCTAGATTACAAGATAGTGTTCCTTTAACTCTTAATAATAATTTTTTAGAAGGTCCACTTATTATCACAAAATATTATATTGATATTTTAAAAGCAATTGGCTTAATGAAAAAAGCTGATTTAACAATCGTGGGTAAAAAGTCTCCATCTTATCTTCGAACTAAGGCTTTAAGTGATTTGCATTTGGGTAAACCTGATGAGACTATCAAAACAATTGAGTATTTGCAAAAAGAGTATAAACTTGAGGATAAGTATACGATGTATCTTTTAGTTGCTGGTTTACTTGAAGCAGGAAGATATAATGACGCTTCAATTCAAATTTCATTAATTAAAGCAATTTTGAATGATAAGGATGCAGACTTTTTAACGGCTGTACAGCTAATTCAAGAACTTAAGATTTCAAGTGCAAAGCAATATATTACGCAGGCTTATAAAGATGCCCTTATTGACTTTAAACTTATTGGCTTTGATGAATATTTAGAATCTTTATAATTTATACATAAAACTTTTTATACAACTAATTATTTAAATTTTTTTCTGCTATAATATTTAAAAATAGTATCTTTCAAGGAGTCTAGTATGGAACTTGGTAGAGTCGCTGAAATAGATAATGCAAAACTAAATAATATTGAAAAAGTTGAAAAAGTAAACGAAACGAGTGAAAAAAGTAAGCTAATTCAAGATGAAGAGTATAAAAAAACACTTGGTAGTAAACAAGAAATACAAGCAAATGAAGTAATTTTAGATAATGTAAAATTTGGGTATAACAAGAATTCAAAAGACTTTTTTGTAAAAATTACTAAAGGTGATGCTGAATATAAATATCCTACGGAAGATATGATGAAAGTAAAAGCATACATCCTTCAACAACTAGAAGAAACACAAAATAAAAAATAAGGTTAGTTTAATTGGCATCAGATTTATCAAATATATTCAAAGATGAACTTGCAAATACGCTGGAGCAGTTATTATCAAATAGTTCACAAGTTGAAACAGTAAACCCTTTATCAATAGAGAACTATGAATCTTCACAGTTTATAGAAGCACAAGTAAAATTTGACTTTAAAGCCATCTCTTCAACTTGCTTTTTTTATGTACCAACAATAAGTGCTACAAAATTTGAATACTTAATGCTGGGTGGAATGGGTGATTTAAAAGAGCATATTGATGATGAGATTACCGATGCTGTAAATGAAATAATATCAAATATTTGTGGAAGTTTTTGTACTGCTGTTAATGCACAAGGTTTTGGAGATGTTGAATCAATAAAAGCTGAAGTTGTAGGTTCAAAGATAGTTGAACTTGATGTTTTAGAAGCAAAACAAAATAGTCATGAGTTTGTAGTATCTTTAGGTGATGAGAAATTACCAATAATTGTAAATTTTGATGAAATTATACTTCCTTTCTTCTCTACTATTGTTGGAGATACAGCTCCTGTTCAAGATCAAGCACCTCAAAGTGCACCGCAAGCTACTCCTTCACCCTCAAGTTCAAGTATGGATAGCTCTTTTAAGCCACCAAAAAATTTAGAATTATTATATGATGTAAAATTAAAATTAAGTGTAAGACTTGGTACTAAGATTGTTTTATTGAAAGATATTTTAAAATGGGACGTTGGTGAAATTATTGAACTTGAACAAATGGTAAATGAGCCTTTAGAAGTTTTAGTAAATGGTGTTAAGATTGGTGAAGGTGAAGCTGTTATAGTTGAAGGAAAATTTGGTTTAAAAATCAAAAAAATTGGAAATGAAGACTTAAGATTAAGTCACATAGGGATGTAAGTTATGGATAAAAGTACCTTAGCTGGGTTTGGTGGTGGATGGGGTTTAGTTGCCTTAGCTATTATTTTAGGTGGAGTTGGTTTTGGACCTTATCTTGATGTACCTTCTGTTGTTATCGTATTTGGTGGAACAATTGCCGTTACAGCAGGACAGTTTGAAGCAAGTGATTTAAAAAGAGTTGGTGCTTCAATGAAAGTTGCAATAAATGAAGTTCCTGTAGAACCCTTACCTGAGTTAGTTGAAAAAATCATATTTTATGCTACTGAGATTAAAAAACATGGTGTAATGCAGATTGAACAAAAAGTTATGGAAGAAACAAACCCTTTTTTCAAAGAAGGTTTTCAACTTTTAGTTGATGGTACAAAGCCAGAAGTTTTAGAGCCTTTACTTGAATATAAATTAGAGCATATGGAAAAAAGACATAAGACAATGATTGGTATTTTTGGAAATATTGGTGGAACAGCAGGAGCAATGGGTATGATTGGAACACTTGTTGGTCTTGTTGCTATGCTTGCAAACCTTTCAGATCCAGCTGCTGTTGGTCCAGCTATGGCCGTTGCCTTACTTACTACAATGTATGGGGCTTTAGTTGGAACATTAATTGCAGGTATTTTTGAAAGTAAATTAGAACAAAAACATAATAAAGAAATGGTTGCTTGTGAAGTAATTATAAAAGGTACTACAATGATTGCTGCTGAGGAATCAATAGGTAATATCAAAATGCAGTTAAATGCGATTTTAACAGAAGTGGAAGAGTAGAAAATAAATGGGAAAGAATAAATGTCCAGAGTGTCCTAAGTGTTTACCAGGTTGGCTAGTTCAATTTGGTGACCTTATGTCATTACTTTTAACATTCTTTATTCTTCTTTTATCTATGGCAGTAATGGATAAAAAGAAAGTTGAAGAGTATTTTGAGGTAATGAAAAAAGCAATGGGTTTTATTGATACTACAACTTCTGTAGAAACACAAACTGAAAAACATGATAATGCTCAAAGTACATCTGAAGATGATGATAGTGATGGTTCTAGTGAAAGTGCAGCTGAAAATGCAGCGGAAGAGATGTCTCAAATTGTACAAGAAATAAATTCGAATTCAACAACAGAACTTCAAGAAGTAAATATAGAAAAAGGGAAAAATGAATTTACTTTAGATATTCCCTCAACTATTATGTTTAACCCAGGTGAGTATGATTTAACAAATCCAGCAGCTAAAAACTTTGTTGCAAAAATTGCAAGAGTTATTAGAACAATGCCTCAAACTTTTAATATAGAAATTATAGGGCATACAGATAGAAATAATTTAAACAATAGTGAAATACCAAGGGATGGATGGGATATATCAGCATTAAGATCTATTTCTGTTGTAAAAGAGCTTATTAAAAATAGAATTGATCCATCAATTTTAAAAGTATCTGCTTACTCCTCATTTCATCCGAAAAGTGAACTTTCAGCAGATAATAGAAGAGTAGAAATGAGATTCTTTGCTCAAGAAGCACAAGATGATATTTTAAGTGAAGAAAATTTCTTTGATAGGTTGGAATAATGGATATTAATAGTAATAACTTAGTAAATATGTCTATGATTAATAATACAAAAAAATTTGATAATATTAAAACAGATAAGTTAGAAGAAGAACAATTAAAAAAAGTAAGTGACGAGTTTGAAGCATTTTTTTTAAAGCAAATTATGGATATATCTTTGAAATCAACAAAAGTAGCTGGTGAAGGTGCTGGTTCTGATATTATAAAAGGTATGTATACACAAGCTGTTTCAGATAATTCAACCGGAAGTTTGGGAATAAGTAATATGCTTTATGAATTTTTATCAAGAAATAACAAGCAAGGATAAATTATGGTTAATGATGTAGTAAATAATATGACAAAACTTGTTAATGAATTAAAAGAATCAATTAAGCAAGATATCACAGATATAAAAGCGGGTAAAAATGAAGCTCTTCTTGAAAGAAATGACCATAAACATGATTTGATAAATGAAATTGCTTCTTTAAAATCAGATTTAAATCGTGAATTGATTTCTGAAATGAAAGAGGGAGTTGATGTAAATATTTATAGAGATCAAGTTGATGCTCTAGAAGATGATTTGAAAGAACTTTATGAATTAAATAAAAAATTAGCTTCAATCGTTTTACCAATTAAGCAAATGTATAGTGATTTAGTTGATGAAATAACAGTTGTAAATGGAGGACAAATCTTCGATGTTAAAGCATAGTTTATTGATTATACTTTTGTCAATTCACTCTTATGCATTAACGGTTCTTATAGCAAAAGAATCATTTGCTTATGAGGAAAAACTATCCAAATCAAAACTAAGATTGGTTAATGTTAATAAAGTAAGAAAATCTTGTATTCCTTTAACTTTAAAAGATATAAATGAGAATGAGTATGTAACTAAACATTATATAAATGATGGTTCAATTCTTTGTCAAAAAAATGTAAAAACTTATAAAAAACAAAGTGTGACATTCAAATTTGGTGCACTGGAAATAGAAAAAAAAGGTAAAATTATTTATGAGAACAATGATTTTATCAGAATAAAAAAGGCTGATGGTACAATTGAAAAAATCTATAAAGATGGAAGATTAAAATGAATATGCTCTCTTTCTTAGGAGAAACACCTACAGCTGCACTACGAGCTGCTCAAGATGAGTGTGGTGAAGAAGCAATTGTAATATCAACTAAAAAAATTGCCAATGCTCATGATGCAGGTAAAAATATGTATGAGGTTGTTGTTGCTTTAGAGGATGAAGACAAAAAAAATAACATGCCTTATAAAAAATCAGTAGTTACAAAACAATATAAACAAGACTCAACACCAATTAATACACATGTATATGATTTTAAAGAAGAGATTACAAAAATGCAAGAGAAGTTAGAGCTTGTTCAAAAATCTTTATGGAACCCTAAAAGTCAGCTATATGATTTAACAATTCCCCATGAATTTGTAGATATTTATAATCTTTTTGAGAAAAATGAGTTTGATCAAGAAATGACATATACAATTATGAAAAAGACAATTAAGCAATTGCCTATTTCTTTAAAATCAAATCCTAAAAAAGTAAATGATTTTTTTAAATTAATTCTTAGAAGAATCATCCCTGTAAAATATGAAATGCCATTAAGAAAACATCAAAGAAAGATTATTATGATGGTAGGACCAACAGGCGTTGGAAAAACTACAACTATTTCAAAATTAGCTGCTAGATATGCTTATAAATTAGGTCAAAGTTATAAAGTAGGGATTGTTACGTTAGACTCATTTAGAGTAGGTGCTATTGAGCAATTGCAAGCATATACTAATATTATGAGACTTCCTTTAGAGATTGTAAAAAAGCCAGAGGATTTATCAGAGGCACTTTTAAGATTAAAAGATTGTAATTATATATTTATAGATACAGCTGGATCTAGCCAATATGACGTTGATAAAATTGAGATGATTAATGATTATCAAAAGAAAGTTGAAGAATTACCAATTGAGAAAATATTAGTAATGCCTGCAAATGTTAAACAAAGTGATTTACTTGAAATATATGCTAATTATTCAAGGCTTAATATTGATTATTTAACTTTCACAAAACTTGATGAAACAAAAAGTTTTGGTAATCTAATTTCATTTTCACATAAAACAAAAAAATCAATAACTTATTTTTCAATTGGACAAAATGTACCAGATGATTTAGTTGTTTCTGATAGCTCTTTTTTAATTGATTGTTTTATGAATAATGAATGTGTTAGGAGATAGACTTGTTTGATGCGATTTCATCTCAAGCAAGTAAGCTTGTAAATCTAACAAATAAAGTTAGAGGCAATTATAAATCTAAAACAAAACTAGTAACTATAACATCAGGAAAAGGTGGTGTTGGAAAATCAACCTTTACAGCAAATATAGCTTTTTTATTATCAAAAAGAGGTTTTAAAGTAGCGGTAATTGATGCAGATATAGGTTTAGCTAATATGCAAGTACTACTAAACTTAAAACCAAAAGTGACACTTTTTGATTATATTGATGGTATGAAAAGTTTAGATGAAGTTATTTTAAAAACTGATTATGAAGATTTATATTTAATAGCGGGAAAGAGTGGTTTTCAATATTCAAATCATTCTAACTCTTTTATATTTTCACGAATAGTTCAAGATGTTATTGACTTAAATAAATTTGATATAGTACTTGTAGATACAGGTGCAGGATTAAATGATTATGTAAAAGAATTTCTATCAATTTCTGATAATATTTTAGCTATTACAACTACTGATCCTAGTGCCCTTACAGATGTGTATTCACTTATAAAAATGCTATCCAATGATAAAAGTAAGCTTATGTTATGTTTTAACCATACTAAGAGCTACCAGATAGGAAATACTATTGTAAATTCCCTTATTAATTTGGCAAAAAAAAATAGACTAAGCGAAGATTTTATGGTAAAATACATAGGTAACGTTTCAACATCTGCTAATATATCAACAACTGGAAGATTAAGAAAACTCTTTACAAAAGAGTTTGTTCAAGATGATTCTACAAGACAACTGCAGGTGATAATTGATTATTTATTAAAAAATATTCACTAAAGGCTGTTTGAAGTGCAAGAACACACAAAATATTGTACTTTTTTTATTGTTAAAGAAAAAAGAGTAACATGGTTGTAGAAAGATTTTCTCAAAATGTTATAAACAGTGGTATCTTTAGATTATATATAGCCACTGGATTCTTTGCAACTGTAATATTTTTTGTAGTAAATGCAGAACTATTTACGCCTTATGAGATGATTTTAGGTATAATAGGTGTAACAGTAATTTTAAAAGGTATCAGTAATATGATGCTTTCATTAATAATCTCATTATTTAGTTTAGATGATAGAAAAGCAGAACTTGATTTTAACTATAATGAAGAAAAAATAGATGCTATGTTAAATGAGCTAAATGTTCAAGATATAGTAAAAGCTGAAGAAAAAGCTGAAAAACAAAATGCAAGCTAAAGGATAATGGATGAAAATATCTTCAATAGCAGACTCAATAAATCCACTAACACTAAAAGATAATATAAATTTAGATAATAAAAAAGATTCTACTTTTTCAAATATGTTAAATGATGCTGTTTCTGAGGTAAATAAAGAACAAATGCAAGGTTATAAAGCTATGGATGAAATAGCAAGTGGTAAAGTAACAAATCTTCAACATGCAGTACAACAAATAGAAGAAGCTGAACTTTCTATGAAACTTGGATTAGAAGTTAAAAATAAAGCTTTAAATGCATATAAAGAAGTTATGAGAATGCAAATATAATTAGGAGTTAGCAATGGGTTTTTTTGATGGATATGATGTAGCAGCTTCTGGTATGAGTGCTCAAAGAACAAGAATAAATATTACAAGTGCAAATATAGCAAATGCAAAAACTACGCATACAGAAGAAGGTGGACCTTATAAAAAACAAGAAGTAGTTTTTGAAGATATATTACTTGGTAAAACTAATGCAAAAGATAACAGTGCTTCATCTTTGGATAAAATGAGTCCAAAAGATCAAACAGAAGTAGCTTTAAGAGGTGTAGGTGTTAAATCTATTGTTGAGTCAGATGCAAAACCTGTTATGAGATTTGAACCACAACATCCTGATGCTAATGAAGAAGGTTATGTAGCTTATCCCGATATTAATCCTGTTATTGAAATGGTTAATATGATTGAAGCAATGAGATCTTACGAATCAAATGTAGCTGCATTTAATACACACAAAAATATTGATACAAAAACATTAGATATATTGAAAGCATAGATTATGAGTAAACAAGTTGATTTCTTAACAAAACAAACTAGTATAAATGAAACTTCATCTAGTAGTAAAACTACTACAAAGGGTGAAAAAAAAGAGGGTGCTTCACTTTTTGATTCTATGTTAAGTGGAATGAAAGAAGAGAAACAAGCAGTTTCAAATGAAAATAAAACTGCACTTTCCACAAAAGAGCAAAACATCCAAAATGAAAGTAATGTTAATAAATCAACTAATTCTGAAGAAATAAAAAAAGAAGTTAAAACTAGTGAAAAAAACTTAGATAATACAACTCAAGAAAATAATAAATCACAAAAAGA
Organism: Arcobacter roscoffensis; assembly: GCF_024267655.1. Classification (NCBI taxonomy): domain Bacteria; kingdom Pseudomonadati; phylum Campylobacterota; class Epsilonproteobacteria; order Campylobacterales; family Arcobacteraceae; genus Arcobacter; species Arcobacter roscoffensis. The sequence continues at coordinate 2,535,278 of NZ_CP100595.1, read as the reverse complement.
TATAGATTTAAAACAATCAAATATAAAAAGCTCAGATTTAGCTAGTGATAATACAAAAAACAATGTAAAAGATACTTCAACTGAAGATGTTTCAAAAAATAATGCTAGTCCTTCTCCTATTAATTCAGTAAAACAAAGTTCACTTCTTGATAGATTAATTGTGGAAGCAAAAAATGAGTCTAAAAAAGAAATAAAAACTGATAAAGAAACTACTAGTACTGATGAAAAAAAATTAACTGAAAATAAAGAAATTTCAAATAAGTCTTTAGATGAGACTAAAACAAATAGTAAAGAAATTGAAAATAAGAGTGTAAATAAAAATGAAGAGAAAAAAGATGCTGTTTTAAATATCTCTAACAAAGATGAGAAAGAGACTTCTTCAAATGAAAAAGATGCTAGTAAAAGTTCATCTAACATTACAACTAATGAGAAAAACACTAATACAGATACTAAAATAATAGATGCTAAAAATCATAAAACTGAGCCTTTAGTAGAAAATAAAATAAAAACAGATCTTGAAAATAAAGACTTAGATAAAACAGAAGTAAAAGAGAATACGACTAAAGATAAATCTTTAGAAGAGAAAAAAGACTCTAGCAAAGTTGATAATTCTATTTTAAGTAATAAGGCAATAGAAGAAGAGAGTAAAACTTCAGATAAGAAAATAAAAATTGATAATGATGACAAAAAAGAAGAAACTTCTGTAATTGAAAAGAAACCTACGAAAGAAAATACAAATGTAAATGCAAAAGTTGAGCAAAATACGCAAGAACCTTCTTTAGTTCAAACTAGTAAAAGTGAAAAGCAAACACAAAATGAAGCTTTAGTAAAGAATGATAGAAATACAAAAGTTAATAATCTAGAAGATTCAGTTGCTCCAGTTAAAACTGAAAAAATCGAAACTTCTTTAAAAACAACAGAGTCTAAAAATGAAGTAATAGATAAAAAAGATCTTAATACTTCAAATCCTAAAGAGATTTTAGATCCTGAAAAAACTAAAAATACAAATAATCTTAATATAAATGACAATAAAGAAGTAAAAGAGAGCAAAGGCTCAAATGAAACTTCAAATATTATCAAAAATGAAAATACTAATAATACAAATAAAGAACAAGTATCATCACCTCAAGTATCAGAGGTGAAAAATGAAAAAGTTGCAAAAGAATTAGCTTCAATTGATTCTAAAACTAGTGAGCAAACTGTAAATATTTCAAAAAAAGAGCTTGAGTCAGCTAGTAGTATAAAAACAGAGGACAAAAAAGAAGAAAAATCTTTACTTGATAAATTAGTTGAAGATAGTAAGAAAATAGATGAAAAGAAAACAGTAAATGATGTAAAAACAAATGTAGAAGTACAAAAAAATGATTCAACATCTGCTGTTAAAAATAGTAATGACTCAAAAGATTTTTTAACAAATATTTATTTAAGTTCACAAAGAAGTAACGCAAATAAAAGCTCATTAGCAAATAAAGCTGATGCCATAAATCAAGTTAAAAATGCTCAAAGTACAGAAGACGTAAAAGAAGCAGCTAAAAAGCTTGATTTAGATGCCCAAAAAGTTGAAGTTGAAGTAAGTAATAAACAAGAAATAAAACTTGAAGATAAAGCTTATACAGATAGAAGAAGCTTTTTAGATAGACTGGCTATGAGTAATAGCGTTAAACAAGATGAAATAAAAAATATAATAAACAGAAATATAGAAAGTACAAATACTGTAAAAGCAACAGAAACCTTAGTAAATACAGCATCTACTTCAACAGAAAAAATTGAAGAGGTTACTGTTAATGTTAATCCATCTTTAGCTCAAAGTATACAAGCTAGAATTATCGGTGCAAAACAACAAATGTCTACAATGATGTCAGATGTTGCAAGACAAATGTATGAAAATTATAAACCTCCTGTGACGGCTTTTAGAATTAATTTAAATCCTTCAAACTTAGGAACTATTGCAATTATTATGAAAAGTGATAAAGACAATGGTATTAATATTAGTATGAATATTTCAAATAACTCCACTCTTGAAGCCTTTATTGATAGTCAAAATGGCTTAAAAAATGCCTTAAGCAAGACATTTAGTGAAGAGTCAAGTTTTAATTTAGATTTTAACTCAAATGAAAATAGCGATAACTCATCATCTAATCAAGGTAATAGTGAAGAAAATAAAGGTTCACAAAACAATAATTCAGATACTAGAAGTATACTAGAAGCAAGAGAAAATAACAAAACTGATGATAAAAACTTAGATTATATGTAGTAATTAATGGAAGCCTTTCTCTCTTTACTAAATGAAAATGTAGTCTATGAATTTCTACTACTTCTTGCAAGAATTTTAGCCTTTGTTGCATTTATGCCAATATTTGGTGATGCCGCTGTAAGTGTTAGAATTAGAATAGCCTTTGCTTTTTATATGACAGTATTTTTATTTCCAGTTGTAGATATTACAACTGCAATTAATCAAGAAACTTTTATAATAGGACTTATATCTGAAATAACACTGGGAGCTATTGCCTCTTTATTATTCCAAATTATGTTTGCTGCTGTTAAAATTATTGGTGACTTTGTTGGATATTCTACTGCTTTATCAATGGCTATGATGTTTGACCCCTCTACGGGTTCTCAGGAAGGTTTAGTATCAAAGCTTTTGTATTGGATAATTATTGCACTGTTTTTTCAAACAGGAATGTATGAAATGACCATAGTAATGCTAGTTAAAAGTTTTTCTATGATTCATTTAGGTTCTTTTGATATATTCTCCTATGATGGCATTCAACTAGCAATTGATGAAATAAAAAGAATGTTTGCCTTTGCTTTTGCTTTTGCTTTACCTTTGTTTTTTATTGGTTTTATTATGGATTTATATTATGGTTATGGAACAAAATCTATGCCAGCATTTTCACCTTTTGTTATTACATTTCAAATGAAATTTGGTTTAATTTTTTTATTTTTAATGTTTGGAATGGAAGTATTTACAGAAACATTTACAGAATATTTCCTCTCAAAGTTTCAATAAGTAGGATAGTATAATGGCTGATGAAGACGAAAAAACCGAAGAACCCACACCCAAAAAAATAGAAGATGCTAAAAATGAAGGTAATGTTGCTAAGTCCATGGAAGTAACAGGGGCTGCTATACTTTTCTTTGGGTCTTTATATTTATTATTTTTTTCATCATCTGCAATGTTTGAAATAAAAAAACTAATGATGTATTGTTATAACTTAATTGGTCAAGAAATGGATAATACAATATTTTACTCCTTAACTTATTCTGTAACAATGGCAACATTTAAAGCTTTAGCACCTATTTTTATTTTGGTTTTTGTTTTAGCTTTAATTTTTAATTGGGTGCAGTTTGGAATGATTGTAACACCAATAAAATTAGATTTGCAAAAATTAGACCCAATTAAGGGAATGAAAAATGTATTTGGTTTAAAAAAGGTCATAGAAGCTTTTAAGTTAACATTAAAACTAATAATTATTATGGCTGTAATGGTAGTACTTTTCCTTTTTACAGGTGAAATGATGCTTGCGATGATGGATCAAGAAACGAAGGGTACCATAAATACTATGATAGAGTTAACGGGCTATTTTCTAGCAGCTATATTACTTATTATAATTATTTTTGCTATAATTGATTTTTATTTTACAAGACATTATTATATTAAGTCTCTTAAAATGAGTAAACAAGAGATAAAAGATGAATTTAAAAATATGGATGGTGATCCTCAAGTTAAAGGGCGTATTAGAAGAATACAAATGCAAATGGCACAAAAAAGAATGATGTCAGATGTTCCTGATGCGGATGTTGTAATTACAAATCCCACTCATTACGCAATAGCAATGAAATATGATAATAGTGTTGATGCTGCACCAAAAATGATAGCTAAGGGTATCGATTTTTTAGCTATAAAAATAAAAGATATTGCAAAAGAGAATGATATTCCAATTATTGAAAATCCTGCATTAGCAAGAGCATTGTTTGACCAAATAGAGGTAGACCAGCAAGTTCCAAGTGAATTTTATAAAACATTGGCAGAAATTTTCTCATATGTATATGAACTAAAAAAGAATAAAAGGTAGATTTTGAAATTTTTAATTATAGTTTTCTTATTCATAAATTTCCTATATGCAAAAAAAGATTTTTATTACAGTTTTATAAACTCTTCTGGGGCTCAAATATCAGAGCAAAGAAAACAAGAAATTAGTGATGGTTTTGATTTGATACAAAATGCAAGACAATTAGCAAAAGATGGAAAAATTGATGAAGCTTATGCCCAAATAAAAAGTTTTAAAGACAAAAATAGATTAAAGGTTTTAAACTCAGATATTATTATTATATACAGTGAATTGTCTCTAAAAAAAGAGTCAAAAAGGTTTATAGTTGATGCTGCAAAGGTTTTGGAAAAAGCTATTAACTCAGCGCAAATCAATGAGTATGATTTACCAAAAGCTTATGAACTTTTAGTTGATTTAAAACTTGAATCAAATAGGTCAAAAGATGCTAAATATTTTGCAGAAATTATAGTAAATAACTTTAATGATAAAATTATAAAAACAAGAGGTAAAATAGCTTTAGCTAAGGTTTATAAATATCAGCAAGAACCAAAAATGGCTATTAGGATTTTATATGAAATTTTAGCTAAAACTAAAGATAAAGAAGTTGCAACAATTGTTGCAAATGAGCTATTTGATTTATATATATTTACAGAAGATTATGAAAAAGCAAATGAATTAATATCGCAAGTACTTAAAAACAATATTGACTTTTATGCAAATGATTCATACTTAGCAAATAGAAAAATAAATAAACTAATAAAAGCTGGAATGCCAGAACATGCAGCGAATATTTTAAAAGAGTTATTAAATAGAACTACAAAAGAAGAGTCAATTGAAGACTTTAAATTTAAGCTTGCAAATACATATATGCTTATGTATGATAGAACTAATTACTATTTAGAAAAAGCAAAAGCTTTATATACTGATATTATTAATGACTATTCACAAGGTGCTTATTTGCAAAAATCTAAAATGTATATAGATGAAATTTTAATGAGACAGAATATTTTGAAAACTACTGTTATTTCTCAAAAGTATGAAAATTCTGAATCAATGCAACAAAAAGCATTACTTCAAGAGCTAATTAATGAAAAAGAAGCAAAAAGATTTGATGATATATTAAGAAAAAAGAAAATTTATAAAACTATTTCAAATACAATTGCAAAAAGATTTGGATATGAATCAATGAATGCAATTTTTGATGAAGTTAATATAGATAGAATAAAAATGCTTTTAAATGAAGATAAATGTTTTGCTTTAAATGATGCACTAAAAACATCGAGAAACTCTACTTTAGAAAGATTAATTGAAGATGATAGTGTTAAGTATAAATTTTTTGAGTGTTTAATAGATGTACCTTATGAAAGAGCATATGACCAAATTAAAAGTACATTTAATACAAGTAGAGATGCAAATATATATTTATATTTAGAAAAAATGGCATTAGCTTTAAATCTTTATGATGAAGCATTAGATTTTTCTGCAAAAGTAGAAATGGTAAATAATAAAGGTGTTTTAGCACAAGAGTTTTTGACTAGATATAAAATCATTAAACTTCAAAATGATAGTTTAGCTTTAGATAAGTTTTTCTCTTATACTAGTAGAAATGAAGATTATGTAAAGAAAAATGAATCTAATCCTTTAATAGTTGATTTTTATTATGATTACTATTTTTATCTTTTAAAACACTCTAAAAAAGATGAAGCAATAGATATTTTAAATAAACTTTATAAAAAGCAAAAAGAAATAAAAGCTTATATATACTCACCATTTGTTGAAATGGCTCTTTCTAAATTAGAAGAAGATAAAAATAATATAGATAAATCAAAGGATTATTTGCTTGAAGGTTTAGAAAATACAAGAAGAATAAAAGCAAATGATGAGGTAAAGATTTATTATGATTTAATCAATATATATGATTTACAAAATAATAAAGCAAAAAAACAAGAGTATATTACAAGATGTAAAGAAGTAGAGGGTTCAGTTGATAGTTTATATAAAAAAATGTGTGATGAGATGTAATGGATTTAGATAAGTTAATTAGTAATATTGAATCAAGTGATTTATCAGTTGCCTTTGGAAGAATTAAAAACATTTCTAGTACAACAGTTACAGCAACTGGTTTGGAAGTTGCTGTTGGTGATATTGTAAAGATTGAATCAGTTCAACATTTATACACAGTTTTAGGAATGATTGCTTCTATAAATGGAAGTGATTTTACAATAGTTCCATTTTCATTTATTGATGGTTTTAGAATACATGATAAGGTTTATTTACAAAAAGAAGGTCTGTCAGTAAAGTGTGGATATGGGCTTTTAGGAAGAGTTGTAAATGCCTTAGGTGATCCAATTGATGATAAGGGAAAAATAAAAGATTTACATGAAACATCTGCAATAAATAAACTATCAATGGCTCCACTTGATAGGGGAATAATTGATGAAAGATTTTCTACAGGTGTAAAATCTATTGACTCAATGTTAACATCAGGAAAAGGTCAAAAAGTAGGTATTTTTGCAGGTTCTGGTGTTGGTAAATCAACACTTATGGGAATGATTGTAAAAGGTTGTGAAGCACAAATAAAAGTAGTAGCACTTATTGGTGAACGGGGTCGTGAAATACCTGAGTTTATTCACTATAATCTTGATAATAATCTAGAAAACACTGTTATTATTGCAGCAACTTCTGATGAGTCAGCACTTATGAGAAAATACGGAGCTTTCACTGCTATGGCAATTGCAGAATTTTTTAGAGATAAGGGTCATGATGTTTTACTTATGATGGACTCAGTTACTAGATTTGCTATGGCTCAAAGAGAGATAGGTTTAAGTACAGGTGAACCTCCTGTAAGTAGAGGTTATCCACCGTCAGTATTTGCACTTTTACCACAATTAATGGAGCGTGCAGGTAATAATGATAAAGGCTCATTAACTGCATTTTTTACAGTTCTTGTAGATGGGGATGATATGAATGACCCAATTGCTGATCAAAGTAGATCTATTTTAGATGGGCATATTGTTCTTACAAGAGAATTAACCGAGCAAGGTTTTTATCCTCCTATAAATCTTCTAAAATCAGCTTCTAGGGTAATGGACAAAGTAGTTGATAAAGAGCATTATAATGGCTTTTTAAAGTTAAAAAGAGTATTATCATTAATAAAAGAGAATGAAGTTTTAGTTAGAGTAGGTGCATATAAACCTGGAATGGATCCAGAATTAGATAATGCCATGGCTAAAAAAGAGCAAATAAGAGAGTTTCTAACTCAAGGTACACAAGAACGGTATAATTTCAATGATATTATACAAATGTTCAGAAAGGTATTACAATGATTAATCAAACAGAAGTAACATTACATAGATTAGATAGATTAAATGCTGAACAACAAAGAATATCTTATCAATCAAGTACAGGTAAAAAAATTGACAATGGTAGTGATGATGCTGTTTTATTTACTAGACAAATTTTTGTTGAAGATAAAATAAAAACTTTTGAAGGAATTCAAGATCAGCTAAATAAAACAACTGTTCATAACAATGTATCTGATTCAGCTATTGCTGAAATAAAAAACTTGTTAGAGCAAGTAAAAAGTGAGCTTTTAAAAGCTAATACAGATACAACAACAGATGAGGGTAAAAAAGCAATTGCAGTTAGTGTTGCCGGAGTTAAGCAAAATATCTTGGATTTAGCCAATACAAAAATTGATGGAGAATATTTATTTTCAGGTTCAGATTCTTCAATTGCTTCTTTTACACAAGATCCTACAACTGGTGAAGTTAGCTACAATGGAGATAATCACTTAAGGAAAATTGCAGTTGATGAGGGATCATATAGACAAAAAGGTGTAAATGGTTTTGATATGATGATGTATTCTACAGATACTGCAACAAAAGCAGATACTTTAGAGTTCTCAACATCTCAAAGAATAGTTGACCAAGATGGCTTTGAGTGGAAGCCAGATTCTACGACTGCTCCTACAAAGTTAGTTAGATATGATTTTAATGGAAATGCTACAACTGATGAGTTAACGGTTACTCCAAACGCTGGAGCTAATGCTGCTAAGTATCCATATCAAATTACTACACCAAATGTAGATGGAACTAAGTTTGAAGCAAAAACAAATATATTTGATGAAATAGATAATGTCGTAAATGCTTTGAATAAAGTTGATTCAGATGGAAATCCTGTAAGTGATGCAGTTGCTGATGCTGCTTTAACAGAAGGACTAGATAGTATAAATAGTGCTTATGATGCAGTAAACGTTGCCCATGCAGAACTTGGTGGAAGAAACAGAGTATTTGAAATTTCAGAAGAGAAAATTTCTGCAAAAATTACACAATATGATATTATGTTTCAAGAAATTGCAGCAGCTGATTTAGCAAAAGTTGCTGTTGAAGCTAAAGCTTTAGAGTTAACTTTCACAGCTTTATATTCAACAATAAATAAGACTAATGAATTATCATTAGTTAATTTTATTAGATAATTATTTAAATTAAAAGTTAAAGTCGTAAATGAACATAAGAAAGATATTCTCGAAAGATTTATTTGTAGTTGCATTATTTGTATCTATATTAGTAATTATTATTGTTCCCCTTTCAAAGGGGATATTAGATTTCTTTTTAGTAATATCTTTGTCTTTGTCATTACTTATTTTATTAATCTCATTATATATACATAAACCCTCAGACTTAACAACTTTTCCAACAATTATACTTATATTAGCACTATTTAGGCTGTCCTTAAATATTGCAACTACAAGATCTATTTTAAGTGAGGGACATAATGGTCCTGATGCTGTAAGTTCTATTATTTCGGCTTTTGGTGAGTTTGTTGTTGGTGGAAATATGGTAATTGGTATTATTGTATTTATCATTTTAGTACTTATTAACTTTATGGTTGTAACTAAAGGTGCTACAAGAGTTGCTGAGGTTACAGCAAGATTTAATCTTGATTCAATGCCTGGTAAGCAAATGGCAATTGATGCTGATTTAAATGCAGGTTTTATTGACGATGTACAAGCACAAGAAAGAAGAAAATCATTAATATCAGAAGCAAACTTTTATGGAGCTATGGATGGGTCATCTAAATTTGTAAAAGGTGATGCCGTAGCTGGTATTATTATTACTTTAGTAAATTTAATTGGTGGATTATTAATAGGTCTTTTTCAACATGATATGACAGTTAGTGAAAGCGGTGAGATTTATACAATTTTAACTATTGGTGATGGTTTAGTAGCTCAAATTCCAGCACTTATTTTATCAACTGCAACTGCTATTATTATTACGCGATCTAATATGGATGAAGATAAGTTTGCAAATCAATCAGTTATGCAACTTGTTAAAGACTCAAAAGCTTTAGTATTGGTTGGTATCGGTATGATTCTTTTTGGTTTTGTTCCTGGTTTCCCTACTGGTATTTTAGTTGTTATGGGTGCTATGATGATATTTATAGGTTATACGATAAGTATGATTGAAAATGAACAAGACAATGCTATTACAAGATTCTTTAAAACACAACCAGAAGAAGCTGCAAAGTCTAAAACAAAAATAACTGATGACATTGAAACTATAAAAGAAAAGAAAAAACAAGCAGCAGCTGCAAATGAAGAGCAAAATATTGAAACTATTATGAAAATGGAAGTTTTAGAGTTAAAGCTTGGAATTAGACTTCTTCAATTAGTTCAAGGAAACTCAGAATTACTGGATAAAATTAAAGCAATTAGAAAAACAATAGCAGGAGAATTAGGTTTTATAATTCCTCAAATCAGGATATCTGATGATGCTAGTATTGGTCCAAATGAGTATCAATTATATTTAAAAAGGATTCCTTTAGTTAAAGGTAGAGTAGAGACTGATAAACTTCTTGCAATGGGTGGATTGGGTACAGAAAAACTTAGAGGTTTAAAAGTTAAAGAGCCTGTATTTAATCTTGATGCAACTTGGATTTCACAAGATTTAAAAGAAGAAGCTTTAATGAAAGGTTTTACAGTTGTAGATGCGCCAACAATTATTTCAACTCATATTTCAGAGATTATTAAAAAGCACGCTGAAGATATTATCACAAGACAAGATATTGTTGATATTATCGACAGGTTAAAAAAAGATTTCCCAATAGTAGTTGAGGAAGCTATGAAAGTCACATCATATGGTACTTTATTAAAAGTAAGTAAAGATTTACTTCATGAGAAGATACCCATTGTTGATATGTTGACAATTATTGAAGCTATTGCAGATATTGCAGAATTTACTAAAGCACCAGATGTTTTACTTGAGCATGTAAGATCAAAACTTTATAGACTAATTACTCAAAAGTACGTGGATAATGATGGGATTTTACATATTGTTACCATCAAGCCTGAATTAGAACAGCAGTTTATAGGAAAACTACAAGACCAACACGGTGCTACACAGCTTATGTTATCAATTGCTGAAATAAATAATCTTGTGACTCATACAAAAGATTTAATTGAGCAAATAGAGGCTAAAGGTTATAGTAAAGTTGCAATGGTAGTTGATCCATCACTTAGAAAAAGAATATCTGAAATATATGAAAAATTTGGTCTACAAGTAGCTGTATTATCACACGCTGAATTAGATTCAAGAGCAAACTTTGCTATTGAAGGAACATTGGAGTTCTAAGCATGAAAAAAATTAGATTTATAATTCTGTTTTTTTTATTTCTTTCAAGTGTTTTTGCAAATGTAAAGCTAGATTTACCAAACACTGCAATAAAAAATGAAGCTTTTACTTTTAGTTTGGAGCTTCAAGGTGAAGATATAAAGTTTCCTAAAATAGATGAGATAGCAGGGCAAAAAGTTTCAACTATTTCAAATTCTAGTTCTACTTCAATTATAAATTCAACAATTACAAAGAAAATAAAAAGAGCTTACTCTTTTTATCCTGTAGATGATTTTATTTTCCCTTCATTAAAATTTAGTGTTGATGGTAAAGATTATGAGACTAAAGAGAAAAAAATAGTTTTAGGGATACCTAAAAAAAGTAAATCAGGTATTTTTGATTTTGAAATAGTTTCAAATAAAAATGATTTATATGTATCAGAAACTTTTGAATTAGTGTTAAAATTTAAATATAAATCACAAATGCAAATAATTGACCTAGCCTTTATAAATCCAAACTTCAAAGGTTTTTGGTATAAAAAACTTGATTATCAAAAGAATTATGAAGATGATGATTATATAGTTACAGAATTAAAGTTTTTACTTTTTCCTCAAAAAAGTGGTGAGCTTACAATTGAGCCTTTAAGAATTGACGCTCAATATGTAGATAATTCAAGAAATAGCATGAGCTTTTTTACAAATAGTGTCTCAAATAAAAAGATTTATTCAAATACTTTAAAATTTCAAGTAAAGCCTTTACCTGAAAATGTAGACTTAGTTGGTAGTTTTGATATAAAAGCAAGTGTAGATAAAAAAAGTGTAAATGCCTTAGATGCTGTGAATTATACTATTAAAATTTCGGGGAATGGGAATTTTGATGATATAAAAGATTTTGATTTTGATATTCCAAATGCAAAAATATATTCTAATAAAGCAAAGGTTGAAACAAAATATATAGATGGTAAATATGAAGGCTTTTATGAAAAGAGTTATACTATAATTTCAAATGACTCTTATAATATACCTTCTTTTGAAATTTTATATTTTGATAAAAATAAAAAAGAGATTATAAAAAAGATAAGTAAAAGCTTTAATATAGAAATTTTAAAAAATAAGAATCTTCAAAATAACATAAGACCAAATTTAGAAAAAGCCCCAAAGAGTGTAGAAAAAAAACAAATTGTAAAAGTTGTTGAAAAAAGTTCAATAAGCAATAATATTTTATATTTTTCTTTAGGTATTATTACAACACTATTAACATTAGGTTTATATTATTATGTTATAAATTTAAAAAAATCAAGAAAACTTGATGATATACCTTTAATAAAAAAAGTTAAATCATCTAAGACTTCAAGTGAACTTTTAAAAGTTTTAAGTGTTTATATAAATAAAGATAAAAAACTAAATGAGTTTATATTTAGTGTTGAAGAGAATAAAGAAGATATTGAGATACTAAAAAAAGATATTATCAAGTATTTAAAAACAATTGATATAAAGGATTATAAATGAAAGCAGTGTTGATAAGTATGTTTTTGATTGGAGCAGTTTTTGCAAGTGAATATTATGCAAAACTACAACCAGTTCAAAGTTATAAAATAAAATCTTCAGTTTCTGGAAAAGTTATATATGCAAATGAAGATATTGAAGGGAAAAAAGCAAATAATTCATTGATTGTACAAATTGATTCAAATATAAATAAAATAGATTTAGAACAATCAAGAAATAAACTTTCATATATAAATGAAATGATAAATATAGAACAAAAAAATTATGAAAGATTAAGTAGAGTATCTTCAAAACCAGCTTTTGAAAAAGACTCACAAAAGTTAAAAGTAGTAAATCTTAAATCCTCAAAAGCTGATATTATTATAAAAATAGAGGGTTTAAAAGATACTATTTCAAAAAAAAGGTTGATTGAAAAATCAAATTATATATCTAATATCGCAGTAAAAAAAGGGGATTATGTTAATCCTGGAACACTTTTATATGAAGCTCAAGATTTATCAAAGGGTAAATTAGAGTTTTTTGTACCAATTTCAAGTATTGATACTATAAAAAATAAAAAGATATTTTTAGATGGGAAAGAAGCAAATATAAAAATAAATAAAATATATTCAGTGGCTGATTCCTCTCATATTTCATCATATAAAGTTGAGCTTATTGTAGATAAGGTAAAAACATTTTCAAGGTTAGTAAAAATTGAGTTTAGATAAAAAAATAGCCTGTCCATTAGATTGTTTTGATACATGTCAAGCAAAAAGTACTGATGGCGTAATAAAAGGTTCAAAAGAAAATAGTGTAACAAATGGAAAATTATGTGTAAACTTTGCAAGTTTATTAAAACAAGACAATTTACAAACATCAAAATATGAAGGGGCTGATATTTCTTTAGAAGAGTCTTTAAATATTTTAGAAGAAAAATTAAAAACAACAGATGCTAATTCTACTTTGTTTTATAAGGGAAGTGGAAACTTAGGTGTAATGCAAAGTGCCCCTAAAAACTTTTTTGCTAAGCATGGAGCAGTTTTAACAAAAGGAAGCTTATGTGATGGAGGCGGAGGTGCTGGAATTGAAGCTAATAGAGGCAGTGTTCAAAATCCACCAATTCAAGATTTAATAGATTCTGATGTAATTATTGTATGGGGTAGAAACTTTACTCAAACTTCTTCTCATATGTATAATTTAGTAAAAGATAAAACATTTATTACAATAGATCCTATTAAAACAGATATTGCTAAAAAATCAGAGCTTCATTTACAACTAAATCCTAAAACAGACCATGAGTTAGCTTTATATTTAACAAGACTTACTTTTATGAATAGATTAGATGATGAAGAGTATCTTGAGGAAAATAGTGAAGGGCATGATTGGTTTTTTGATATTTCAAAAAATAGACCTTTGGTATCTTATGAAGCAACAACAGGAGTTGCTTTAGATGATGCTTATAAACTATTTGACATTATCGAAGGTAAAAAAGTATCAATGGTATTAGGTCTTGGAGTACAAAAGTATTTTGAGGGTGCTCAAATAATGAGAGCAATTGATGGTTTTGCAATGTTTTTAGGTATTCATAAACAAGAAGCTGGTGGAGTTTGGTATCTAAGTGATTCAAATTATGGATATGAGAAACAATTTGCACACAAAGGTAAAAATAAAAAAGTATCAGTAGCTTCACTTGATTTTGGATCTTATGATTTAGTATTTATACAAGGTGCAAATCCCGTAGTATCTGCACCAAATACACAAGCAGTTATTGATGGACTTAAAAAGAGTTTTGTAGTTTACTTTGGGACTACATATAATGAAACTTGTGAGTATGCAAATTTGATTATTCCTTCAAGTGACTTCTTATGTAAAAAAGATATTAGACTATCTTATGGACATGAATTTATAGCCATATCTGAAGTTGTAAATGAAGCATCGAAAGAAACTATTAGTGAGTATGATTTGGCTAAGTACTTAATAGAAAAATTTTCATATGAACCTTTAAAAAATGAAGATGAAGTTCTTGATTATTATGAAAATCATAATGTTGAATATGAAAAATTTGACACATTTGAGTTTATAGAAGAACTTGAAGTAGAGCCTTTATATAAAAATAAAACAGATGATAATTTTTATTTAATAACTGCAAAAAGTAAAAACTCATTAAACTCACAGTTTAATAATGACAATCATGTATATCTTCATCCAAGTGTTGGTTTTGGAGATGGAAATGAAGTGAAAATATCTTCTAAATATGGAAACTCACAGTTTAAAGTAAAAACAAGTGTTGATATAAAAGAAAATTGTGCCTTTTTTTATGCAGGAAATAAGTATGTAAACTACCTAACACCTAATAAAGAGGATGAAGACTCTTTTTCTGCTATGTATCAAGAGGTATTAATTCAAATTGAACTATCGTGAGTTATTTTCAAAACATAAGGTAATAAGAGATTTATCAGTAGTTCAGTTAATAGCATATTTTGGAGCTTGGTTTTCAAATGTAGCTATTTATACGATGCTTGTGCAATTTGGATCTTCAGAACTTGCAATTGCAGTTGTTACAGCAATGCATTTTTTACCAGCTGTATTAATAGCTCCTTTTTCAGGGGCTATTATAGATAGATTTAAACTGAAAAACTTAATGGTAGCACTTTTAAGTGTTGAGCTATTAATGACACTTTGTTTTTTACTTATTGATGACAAAAGTCAAATATGGCTTCTTTTAATATTTATATTTATTAGAATGAGTTGTGCTTCAATGTTTTTCTCAACAGAAATGTCTTTACTGGCAAAATTAGTAAAAGGACCTGCCTTACAAAAAGCAAACGAGGTTCACTCAATAATTTGGTCTTTTGCTTACTCAGCAGGTATGGGAGTTAGTGGAATTGTAGTTAATTATGTGGGTGTAAAAACAGCTTTTATTATAGATGCAGGATTTTTTTTAGTAGCTCTTTTAGTACTTTTAAGAATAGAATTTGATGTAAAACAAAGTGAAATTAAGCATAAAATATTTGCTTTAATAAAAGATGGTTTTTTCTATATTAAAGAAAATCCGAAAATTATGCACTTGATTTTCTTACATGCAAGTGTTGGTCTTACATCTTTTGACACATTGGTAACACTACTTGCTAAAAATGAATATAAGTATGTAATTGCAGTTCCTTTAGCTATAGGAATTTCAAATGCAGTTAGAGCATTTGCTTTAATGATCGGACCATTTTTTATATCAAAGTATGTAAATAAAACAAATATACACTATTTGTTAATAATTCAAGGTATAGCTATTATTCTGTGGGGATTAACTCAGCATAACTTTTATGTGTCATTGATATTTGTATTTATGACGGGACTGTTTACGACAGTTTTATGGTCTATAACTTATGCTCTTTTACAAGAAAAATGTGATGATGAGTACCTAGGTAGAGTAATTTCATATAATGACATGTTTTTTATGATTGCATGCATAATAACTACTATGTTTATTGGATTAATGGCAACTTTAACTTCTCTTGCTATAATAACCGTTGTTCTAGGGCTTGCGTTTATGCTATTTGCTCTATATTTTAATAGGATTAAAACATGGATATAAATGAAAAAGTTTTACTTTTAGGTATTCTAAAAAAAGATAATGATGAGTCTTTAAATGATGTAGTTTTAAAGCTTGAAAATAGTGGACTTTTTTCCCTAAAAGAGGGAAAAAAATTACTTAAAAATTTGAAAAAAGATGAGTATGTTCTAGATTCATCTCTTAGTGTAAAAGGTGAACTTTTAGCAAAGCAAGTAGAGCAAGAATTTAAGATTTAAGATAAGAGATGTTTAAAGAAAAACATTTTACTGGTTTAATATATATAATACCAATGGTGTTTATTATATTAACAGCATCTATTATTACTTTTATTCATATAGAAAAAGCCAACTCAAAATTTGAAACTGATTATAATAAATTAAAAGAGGATTTTTTAGATAAAGAAGAACAAAGAATCTTTACTATAGTCGAGTCAGTTAACTCATATATAAAATTTAAAAAAGCTAGTTCTTTAAATGTTATAAAAGATAATGTAAAATCAAAAATTGATTTTGCAAATAGAATTTTAAATAGACTATATAATCAAGATAAACTTCTTCAAAGTTCAATTCAAATAGAGCTTTTAAAATCACTCAGTCAAATAAAATCAAATGATAATGGCAAATATTTTGTTTATACATACAAAGATAATACTAAATTTCTTGAACTTAGTTATGATAGAGATTTAGGTGACCCAATCTATACAAATAAAGATTATCTAAAAAAATTCAATGGATTAATGAAAAAAAAGAGTGAAGGTTTTATCCTTTATACAAGTAATGAATCCAATTCAAGTACTGAAGATAACTTTAGGGTTTCATATATAAAAGATTTTCCTAAATTAAACATTGTAGTTGGTTATAGCATTGATTTAAAAGAGTATATCTCAATTGCTAAAAATGAAGTTAAAAAAAGATTAGATTTGATGAGTATTAATGATAATGGATATATCTTTACTCTAGATAATGATTTAAGAATATTGCAACACTCAAGAAAAGATACTTATACAAATAGAAGTTTTTTACTTTATGAAAAAAATAAAGAAGTAATAGAATCAATTAGTGAGTTTATAAAAAAATCAAAAGTCGGTTTATCAAATGAAAAGTACAAATTTATTTGGAAAAAAATAGATAATAATAGTTATAAACTTTATATTCTAAATTATGTTAAACATTGGGATTGGTTAATTAGCGTAGCAGTGAACATAGATAATATTAATGAGAATATTGAAAAAATCATTGGAGTTGATAAGCAAAAGACTGAACAAAGTATAAAAGAGACTATTAAAATAGTATTGATCTTTTTAATAATTGCTTTAATAATCTCTTATTTTGTCTCTTTAAAGTTAAATCAGTTATTTAATAGACATAAACTAAGAATTGAAAATCAAAAAAATGCTTTGAAAAATATAAATGCAACTTTAGAGTTTAAGGTAGAAGAAAAAACAAAAGAACTTGAAGAGTTAAATGATAAATTAAAAAATAGATTTAAAGAAGAAGTTAAAAAAAATAGAAAAAAAGATCAATTACTCTATAGTCAATCCAAAATGGCTTCAATGGGTGAGATGATTGGAAACATTGCCCACCAATGGAGACAGCCTTTAAGTACTATCTCTACAATAGCTAGTGGAAACTCTTTGAAAATGGAGTTTGATATCTTGGAGAAAAACGATCTTAAAAAAGACTTTTCAAAAATTGTAGATACTACAAAACATTTATCAGATACAATAGAAGATTTCAGAAATTTTTTTAATGAGAATAAAACTATAGAAGAGTTTGATTTAACTGATTTACTTGAAAAAAATCTTTCTTTAATTAGTGCTTCTATGAAAAATAGTTATATAACAATTGTTGAAAACTATAATAGTGTAAGAATTAAAGCAATTAAAAATGAGCTATTACAAGCAACTTTAAATATCTTAAATAATGCAAGGGATGCATTACTAGATATTGATGAAGCAAAAAGATTTATTGTTATTGATATTTATAGTGATGATACTTACGCATACATTAGTATAAAAGATAGTGCAGGGGGAATCCCTGATAATATAAAAGATGATATATTTAAAGCTCATTTCACTACTAAAGGTGAAAAAAGTGGCACAGGAATTGGCCTTTATATGACAAAACAGATTGTTGAAAAGCACTCAAATGGTATTTTAACTGTAGAAAATGAAGAGTTTGTATTAGAAGAGCAAGTTTATAAAGGTGCAAATTTTAAAATATCACTACCCTTATAAAATAAACAAAACTCATATATTTTTATAATAAATAACTTTTAGAAACATAGATTTATTAAGTCTGAAAAATAGCAACTAATTTTTTTGTTAATCTAAATCTTTAGCTATAATCTTGTATATTCAAAAGAAAAACAAGGGAAGTAAATGATTTTAGATTATAAAGATGTAAACGACTTAAATAGATACAAAATAATGTCTGGAACTGTTGTTCCAAGACCAATTGCTTGGATTGTTACAGAAGATGAAAACGGTGTTTTAAACTGTGCACCATTCTCATATTTTATTCCTATATCATCTAATCCTGCTTTAGTTTTAGTGGCTATTGGACAAAAAGATGATGGAACTCCTAAAGACTCATTAGCAAATATAAATAAAAGTAAAAAAGCAACTATTTGTTTTGCGAAAAAAGAACATGCTGAACTTGTTCAAAAGTGTGCAACACCACTTGATAAAGGTCAAAGTGAAATAGAAGAGTTTGAAATAGATGTGGAAACTGTAAAAGAAGGTTTTCCTCCTATGATTTCATCTTGTGAAAGTGCATTATTTTGTGAATATTACGATACATATGAAGTACCAAGTAAAACGACACCTGTTATTTTAGAAGTAAAGTATCAGTTTATTGAAGATGATAAAATCAATGAAAGAAATCATGTTAATGTTAATAATATAGGAAGATGTGGAGTTAAGTTTAAAGCTTTAGTTGACCTATAATACAAAAAAGAGTTTAACTCTTTTTTGTTTCTTAAAATACCTAATTAATACTACAATTTAATAATAAGTTCTGAATGTTATATTTACAGTTATAAAAAATCTTAAAAATACTTACTTAATAATAAATAACTTACTAATAATCCCATGATTACAATGCGGTTACAAAAAATAACTGTTAAATATCTATTGATAAAGTTTATACTATAGTACAAAAAATTTATCATGGAGACATAATGAACAAGCTAAAACTTCAAAACAAAATTTTACTTATATTAGTTCTACCTATAATTAGTATTATTGTTTTATCTTTGATAATACTTCAAAAAGAGTATAGTACAAAAATGTCAATTCTTACAACACAAGAGTATTTGGATTTTAATATTAAAGTAAGCACTTTACTAGATGACTTTCAAAAAGAGAGATATTATTCTTTAGTATATATATCTTCATATGGAAATAGTTTTAAAAGTGAGTTAGAAGTACAAAAACAAAAAAGTAAAAGTAGTTTAGAGGATTTCAATAAGTTTTTACAGAAATTTAACTCTACAAAATTTAGTTTCAAAATAGATGAGAATTTGTTAAAATTAAAAAAAGATTTAGGCACTTTAAATGAATTAAGAAATAAGGTAAAAGAAAATCAAATAGATGCTACAAAAACTCAAGACTATTACAACTCTTTAATTAGAAAACTTTTAGTATTTTTAGATGAGTTGGTTAGTTTTTCAAATAATGCAAAACTAACAAAATATTCTGAAGGTCTTGTTTCTTTAGCAAATGCAAAAGATAAAGCATATAAAGAGTCTTTAGTTTTACGAGAAATATTTGAAATAGCTTCTGTTTCTAGTGAAAATGGTTTTAAATTTGGTGCTCTTGTGGCTTCTCAAAATACCTATTTGGATAATTTTAAAAAAGTAGCTTTTGATGAAGATATAAAAAAGCTAGAAGAATTTTTAGAGACAAGTGAAAATATACAAGTTGAAAAATTTAGAGAACTTGTAAGTATTAAAAACGAAAAAGATGCTTTACTTACTCAAATAAGAGAGTTAGCTGGATATGGTGGTCTTATTCATAACTTTAAAAACTATGTTTTAAGAGGAGATAGAACTTATTATAAAAAGTTTGAGCAACAGCATGTATCTATTATTAGAAAACTAAAAGCATATAAAAGAGTAAAAGGCCTTACAAAAGTTGAAAAAAAACTTATCAAAAAAATTCAAAGGGTTTTTGATTCTTATTTATTAATGGCTTCTGAAATTCAAGCTTTGAGAAATCAAGAACAAACAATTACACAAATTGACGAATATATATATGTAGATGATACAAGAGCGTTAAATTCATTAGAAAAACTAACAAAAAATATTTATGGTGCTGATATAAAAAAGTGGGATGAAGTATCTTTTAAAAGAATAGAAAAATTAAGAGATTTAGAGTTAGATATAGTAAATAAATTGAAAAATACTATTACATTAATTGTTGCAGATATTAATAAAGGCTTCTATTTGATAATAGCTCTTATAATACTTGTGTTAGTTCTTGTATTTACATCGGTATTCTTAATGACAAAAAAAATTGTAAGTTCTCTTAGAGAGTTTAAACAAGGATTGGAATACTTTTTTTTATATGTCATTAGACAAAAAGACTATTTAAAACCTATGGAAGTAAAAGGCTCAGATGAGTTTGCTTTAATGACTCGTGATATGAATGAACAAATTATTAAAATCAAAGATATTATTGAGCAAGATAGAAAAGTTGTAAGTGAACTATCTGATATAGCTACTAAAACTTCAAATGGTTTCTTACAGTATCAAATAAAACAGCATGGTGCAACTGATGAGGTGGAGTCTTTAAGAGTAAGTATTAATGAGATGATTTCAAATACAAGCAATAAAGTTGCTAATATAAATAAAGTTTTAGATGGGTATGCAAAAGGTTCTTATGATACACGACTAGATGAAAATGAAAAAGATGGTTTATATGGTGATTTTGGTACATTATTTGCAGGTTCAGTTTTACTAGGACAATCTATTTCTCAATTAATTGCAATGATTACAAATGCTGGAAAAGAGTTAGAGTCAAATACTATTACATTAAGTCAGTCTTCTCAAAATTTATCTACTAGTGCTAATGAACAAGCTGCTTCCTTAGAAGAAACAGCAGCATCAATTGAACAAATCACAAGTAATATGCAATCAAGCAGTAAAGATGTGGTAAGTATGCTTAATATTTCAGATGAGTTAAATAACACAGCAAAAACAGGAAATGAATTAGCAAATAAAACTGCTAATTCTATGGATGAAATAAATGATAAAGTAACAGCAATAAATGAAGCAATAAGTGTTATTGATAAAATTGCATTCCAAACAAATATTCTTTCACTTAATGCTGCAGTAGAAGCTGCAACAGCTGGTGAAGCAGGAAAAGGCTTTGCAGTAGTTGCACAAGAAGTAAGAAATCTTGCAAGTAGAAGTGCTGAGGCTGCAAATGAGATTAAAGCCCTAGTAGAAGATGCTACACAAAAGTCAAATGAAGGTAAAAGTATTGCCAATAATATGATAAAAGGTTATGATGAATTGTCTTCAAAAATTGTGGATACTAAGAATATAATCGATAATGTAAGTGGAGCTATAAAAGAGCAAGAAACTGGTATGATTCAAGTAAATAATGCAGTTGCCAATCTTGATAGAATGACACAAGAAAATGCTGCAACTTCTGCTAATATAGGTCAATTATCAAATGAAGTAGCACAGCTTTCATCAAGACTACTTGGAATTACTAAGAAAACAAAAATTAATGAAAAATATTATGATATGGTTGATGATATTGATTTAATTCAATTAATATCAAAATACAAAAACAATAATATTAATCTAAAAAAAGAGTATTATAAGCAGTTAAATACTTATAGTAATATCGATATAGTAAGAAATGAGCAAACAGAATTAGGTAAATGGATTATAGAAAGTGAATCAAAAAACATGCCCTATACTACTTCAACACAATGGAGAGAACTTAAAACTAAAAAAGAGAACTTCCATATTTTAATGCAAGAGTTTATGGATTTAAATGCAAATAAAGCCAGCAATGAAGATCTTAAACAAAAAGCAAAAGAGGTTGAAGATATAACAGGTGAGTTATTTGGATGCTTAAATAATATAGCTGTTGTAAATACTAAAGTTTTAAGAAAATAAGTATAAAAGGAGTAAATCCTTTTATACTTTATTGAACTACTTGGTGAAGCTTAGAACACTTACTTAAGAAAGTATCCATTCCACACATATCATTGTACATATCATCAAATGAGTGGAAGTGAGCGTCATAAATATAAACAAATATTTCATCACCTTTTTCTAAGAAGTTTTTCTTTCCAAAGTCTGCGTAAGCTGTAGCGCCAGCAGCTATTAAAATACCTTTTGCATCTTTAGCTGCTACATCTAAGAATTGTGTTAATTCTTCAAGTGGACCACAATCTTCTTGCGTATTTAGTTTATCTATCATCCAATCTTTTAGTTGATTAAAGAAATAACTATATGATTTTACAGCACTTGTAGTTCCATAGTCATGTACAATACCATCTCTTTTTATAAAAGATGCAATATGGTATCTATTTAGAATGCCTTCTTCTGTAAAATTATCAATTTCAATAATATCTTGAGAAATACCTTTTGTATTCTCTCCCCAGTTTTTTTTCGTACTTAGTTTATTTCCATCTTGAATTCTAATAGAGCAATCATTAAAAGCAGAAAAATATTTAGGAATAATATCTTTTACTTTTCCATCTTCATAAACAAAATCGCAAATAAGAGCAACTTCTGCTTCTACTTGTAAATTGTCTTTTTCTCTACCATGAGTATAAATTACTTCATCACAAATAGGATAAGTTCCTAAAAATGAATCATGACCTTTAATATAAAAAGGGAACATTCCTTTTGGAGCATCTTTTTCTTCTGTTTTAATAACTGAAAATTCATCAGCTTCCCCAGCTTCTCCTAAGTGGTTAGCAAAATTTCCAGCAACAGCAAATCCTAAATAATCTTTTAAATCTTCTAATAACATATTGAGTTTTCCTATAAATATATCAATCTTTTTTTGTTGAATAAGAATATAGCATAAATCTATCTTCTTAAAGTCAAAGTTAAAACTTAGTTTTTTTGTATAAGGATTATTTTAGGAGGGAGTATTATTTCAAAAAGGTTAGAAAAAAGAAGTATTAATTACAAAGGCAAAAGCCTTCGTAATTAAATAGTTCTCCATTTTGCAGGACCTGTAGTGTGAATAGATACACCCTCAGTGTCGACCGCAACAGTAACAGGCATGTCTTTTACTTCAAATTCGTAAATAGCTTCCATACCCATTTCTTCAAATGCTATAACTTTAGCATCTTTAATTGATTGAGATATTAAGTAAGCTGCACCACCAGTTGCAATTAGGTACATAGATTTGTACTCTTTAATTAAATCAATTGTTGGTTGTTTTCTTTCAGCTTTACCAATCATACCCATGATACCAATTTCCATCATGTCTTTAGTAAATTTATCCATTCTTGTAGATGTAGTTGGTCCTGCTGGTCCTACTTTTTCATCTCTTACTGGATCTACTGGACCTACGTAATAGATAAATCTATCTTTTAAATCAACACCATTTGGAAGTTCTTTACCAGCATTTTTGTACTCAACGATTTTTTTGTGAGCTGCATCTCTTGCTGTTAAGATTTTTCCAGATAATAATAAAGTATCACCTGATTTAAATTGAGATAAGTTCTCTTTTGTTAAATCTTCAATGTTTACTTTTTTTACTGTATCCATAGGGATTTCTAAGTCTGGCCAGATATCTAAATCAGGCTTTTCAAATTTAGCAGCACCATTACCATCTAATTCGAAGTGAATATGTCTAGTAGCAGCACAGTTTGGAATCATAGCAACTGGTAAAGAAGCAGCGTGACATGGGTAGTCTAAGATTTTAACATCTAAAACAGTAGTAACACCACCTAAACCTTGAGCTCCAATACCAATTTTGTTAATATCTTCATAAAGTTTAAGTCTTAACTCTTCAAGAGCATTTTGAGGACCTCTTTCTTTTAATTCATGAATATCAACGTGATCCATTAATGATTCTTTTGCTAATAACATAGATTTCTCTGGGTTACCACCAATTCCAATTCCTAAGATACCAGGAGGACACCATCCTGCACCCATATTTCTTACATTTTCCATAACCCAGTCATAGATTGAATCAGATGGATTTAATACTGCAAATTTAGATTTGTTCTCAGAACCACCACCTTTAGCAGCTACTGTAATATCAATTTTATCAGAGTTATCTACACTCATGTGAATAACTGCTGGAGTATTGTTTTTAGTATTTTTTCTTTCACCTGCTGGGTCAGAAACTACTGAGAACCTTAAAGTATTATCTGGATCAGTATAACCCTTAGCTACACCGTCATTTAAAATATCTTCTAATTCTCTTGAAATATCAAGTTTAGCATTTAAACCAACTTTTACAAAAATGTTGATTGATCCAGTATCTTGACATAAAGGTCTATGACCCATTGCACACATTTTTGAGTTAATTAAAATTTGTCCGATAGCATTTTTTGCTGATTCAGATTGTTCTTTTTCATAAGCCTCAACCATTCCCTCTACGAAATCAGTTGGGTGATAATATGAAATATATTGACATGCTCCTGCAACACTATCAATAATATCTTGTTCTGTAATAACGCTCATTTGTTCCCTTTTCTTTAGAAATTGTAATTATTATACCTATGTAATTATGAAAAAAATCTTTTTTCATAAAATCTTAACAATTTTATTTTCAAAAAGTGTTAACTCTTAACAGCTATATAAATAATTGATATTTTAACTAAAGATTATTAAGTAAAAAAAGGGTTTGTTTTATAAGAAAAAAAATTAAGTAATATATAAGAAGTTAATCTAAGGCAAAAGCCTTAGATTATTTGTAAGTTATTAAGCGAAGAATCTTGTATTAACTTCGTCCATTAATTTAGCACCAGAGAAATGAGCTCTTTGTACTAATTCCCAGAAGTATCTGTAAGTTGCTCTATCGTGTAACTCACCATCATACTGGATTGGTCCCCACTCAGCATCTTGCGCTTTTAATAAGATGTTTTGTGCAGCTTCTAATTCAGTGAAGTCTGGTTTCATAGCATCAACGATTGCTTGAACTTGTGTTGGGTAAATTGACCACATTCTCATGAATCCGAACTCGTTTCTAGCTCTCTCAGCATCTTTGAAAGTTTGGTATGGATTTTTAAGATCAAGTGTTACGTTGTGTGCTGGAATAACATGGTTTTGGATTGCAGCTTGTGCAACTTTAGCTTTTGCAGCTCCAATTAATCTGTGATCAAATTGACCTGGGCTTCTCATGTTAATCGCAGGAATTGCTCCTTGGTATCCAGATACAAAGTCCATTAAACCGAAGTCTAATACTTGTAACCATGGTAATGTAGCAGTTTTTTCTACATCTTGTAATGCTCCATGAGTTTCAATTAAGATATGAATTGGAATCTCTCTTTTAATACCAGCTTTAGCAGCTACTTCTTGAATATACTCAATTTGCATTTTAGCATCTTCATAAGAAGTTGATTTAGGTAATGTAATATATGCTAATTTTTCACCAGCACCAGGAACTAAAATATCAACATCTTGTCTCCAATCTGGGTGTGCAGCATCGTGAATTCTAGTTCCTGCCATTGCATATGGGTTAGCATCAGAGTTAACAACTCTAACGATCATTTCAGCATGCTCAACTTCTTTACCAGTTTCTGCTCCATCTTCACAATCACAAGTGATATCAAAAACAGGTCCAAGTTTCTTTTGCATTTCGAAACCTTTTAAAATAAGTTTCTCGCTACCTGCAAAGTGCTCACAAGTTGGGATAATTGGTAAAGATTTACCAGATTCAAATAGTGCTTCGTTTGGGTGTGTCATTATAATTTCCTTCCTTTTTTTAAATTAAATTTATTTTTTTGTTTTTTTCTTTGGGATGATTACAGTGTAATCTAAATCAAGTACTACATTTTTTAAGTACTTACCATCTTCACCTTTTGGATTTTCAATTTCAGAAGATTTCTGATTTTTAACAGCAATCGTTCTTAATCTTAATAATCCAATATCATCTCTTTTATGATCAATAGTATCTAAAACTTCTGTGTAAGCATAGATAGTATCACCAGCGTAAGTTGGGTTTGCATGAGCTCCAGAGTTAATAGCATACATCCATTGAGCGTTTTGTAAACCATTAAATGAAATAGCTCTTGCCATTGAAATTACAATTCCGCCATACATTAATCTTTCTCCCATTGGAGTAGATTTCATCATATGGTCATTGAAGTGTACTTTTGCATTGTTTTGGTATAACTTAGTTGCTAAAGTATGGTCACTATTATCAATTGTAATACCTTCTGGGTGATTTAATCTTTCACCTTTTTCATAATCTTCAAAGAAGAATTTTCCACCAGTAGCATCAGTGTCTACGCACTTGATTTCTGGCAGGTTAATCTCATCTAAGATTGGAGTAGATTCAGCAAAAGTAGGGATTTCTTTAATACCAGTTAAAGTCTCCTTATCTTTCTTATGAACCATTACCCATCTTTTGAAGTTTAATACTTCAGCTCCATTTTGGTTTACACCAATAGAGTGAACATAAACAACTCCAGATTTTCCATTTGAGTTTTCTTTTAATCCAATAACTGTTGAAGTCATTGAAACAGTATCTCCAATATAAACTGGATTTGGGAAAGAAATCTCTGCATAACCTAAGTTAGCAATTGCATTTAATGAAATATCTTGCACTGACTTACCAAAAGTTAAGTGAAAGTTTAGTGTATCATCAATAGGTCTTTTTTCATATCCCATTTCATTTGCTACTACATCAGAAGAGTGTAAAGCAAATCTAGAACCAGTAAAAGCGATGTATAAAGATACATCACCTTCACTTACTGTTCTTGGAAGTGGGTGTATTATTTTTTGACCGATTGAAAAATCTTCGAAAAAGTTTCCAACGTTAATTTTAGACACTTATATCTCCTTATTTACCAAATAGGTTTTGACCTAATGATTTGTATGTTTCATATAAAGCAATCATTTTTCTAGCCCATTTAATTCTTGGACCATCAACAAGTTTATTGTTGTGCATAATTACTTCTTTACCATCTTTTTTAGCTTCTTCATATGAAGCAATCATTGTTTCATAATCTTCAACTTCTTTTTGTTTTGGAGTAAAGATATCATTGATGTATTCAATTTGGATTGGGTGGATTAAAGACTTACCATCAAATCCTAAGTTAAAGGCATCTTTTGTTGAATCTTCACAAGCAAACTCATCATGAACATCAAAGTGTGGTCCATCAATAACAATCTTACCATATGCTTTTGCAGCAAGTGCAATTTGCGATAGGTAGTTAAACATCGCCTTAGAACCTTTTTTGATATCAATTTGAAGTCTATTAGCTAATTTATTTGAACCTGCAACTACAACTGCAACCTTAGGACTTGCTGCGCAAATCTCTTGGATATTTAATACAGCTAAAGGTGTTTCAATCATAATCATAAGTGTTAAATTAGGATTTACTTCTTCAATTAATTTAACAGCTTCGTTTACTTGCTCTGCTGTTTCAATTTTTGAGAATAATAAAGCATCTAATTCAATTTCTTTTGCTAATTCTAAATCTTTTGCAATATCTTCGCTTCCTAAGTTGTTGATTCTAAGAACTCTCTCAGATTCACCAAACTTGCAACCTTGCTCTTTGTAAACAGTACTAATTGTTTGTCTACCTGCTTCTCTTTGTTCTGGTAAGATAGCTTCAAGATCAAAAATTACAGTATCTGCTAATACAGATTTTGCTTTTTCAACATTGTGTTTATTATATGATGGTACAAATAACATAGATCTTCTAGCTTTGTACTCAACAACTTCTTCACCAGTCTCTTTTGCATGATACTGATCATGTAAGTTTTTAACTAATTGCTTTCTTAAAACCTTACCATTTTTAGTTCTTGGGTAATCACTTAATCCAAAAATAAACTTAGGTGCTTTATATTTAGCTAGATTATCTTGAGCAAATTTTAAAATTTCAGCTTCTTTTTCTTCTGATAAAGTTTCATGTCCAATTACTGCAATTGCAACAAGTGTTTTATCTTTAGCAATATCTAAACCAAATGCAACACAATCAGCTACATCGTTATTAGTTTTTACAACTCTTTCAATCTCATGTGGAGATACTCTGAATCCCATAGTATTGATAATATCATCTTTTCTACCAATGAACCAGATATATCCATCTTCATCTTTCTTAGCATAATCACCAGTAAAGAACCATCCATTATGTCTAGCTTTTCTAGTCTCTTCTTCTAGTTGCCAGTACTCTAAGAATAATCCTGGATCATCTTCACCAATACAAATCATACCTTCAGTTCCATCTTCTACTTCTTCTAAAGTATCAGGATCAAGTAGTTTTACAGTGTGTCCAGGTTGAACGAATCCAGCAGAACCAGGTCTAATTGGGTTGTTTTTAGAGTGTGAAATATAGTATGAACACTCAGACATACCAATAGCTTCAAAAATATCTTGCTTAAATCTTTCTCTCCAAAGACCAATCATCTCATCAGATAAGTGTTCACCAGCAGACATACAATATCTTAATGATGGACAATCTTCAGCTGTGAAATCAGTCTTTTGAATAATTTGTCTATAGATTGTAGGTACTCCAATAAAGATAGTACATTTATGTTTTTTAATTAATTCAACCCATGTTCCAGCTTCATTTGCACCTTCATAAGCAATAACAGTATGACCATTGAATAATGGATCCATTAATGCTGAACCTAAAACATAAGTCCAGTTGAATTTACCAGAGTGCATGATTCTATCATTCTCTTTAAAGTCAAACCAAAACTCAGTTGCAGGAGTTCTACCTACAAGTGATCTATGAGAGTGTAAAACACCCTTTGGATAACCAGTTGTACCTGATGTATATACTAAGTATGCTGGTTCACCAGATTTTGACTTATAGTGATTAGGAGTTGTATCTGTTTGCTCTAAAATTTCAGTTAAAGCGTAAACATTCATTCCTTTTGGTACTTTTAATTCATCAACACTATCAATACCTGCAACAATAATTGTTTTTAGGTTATCTAAGTTTTCTAAGTATGGAGTTAAATTTTCATACATAGTAGCACTTAATACAATAGCTCTTGCTTGTGAATCTTCTGCAAGATATTTTACTTCAGAACCTGATAAAAGCGTTGAAGTTGGAACTGCAATAATTCCCGCTTTAATAGCACCAAAGAAAGAAATAGGGTATGCAAGTGAGTTCTTTAAACAAACTAATACTCTATCTCTAGCTTCAAAACCTAAACCTTGTAAGAAGTTACAAATTTGGTCAGATTTTTGTGCTAAATCTTTATATGAAATTTCATCAGTACCTAACTTATCATCTTCGATAATCATAGCAGTGCTGTTTTCTTTTGCTGTACCTACATGAGCAGATGTACAAGCAACACCGATATTTAAAAATTCAGGTATTTCAATTTTGATATTTGAACTCATATTATAACTCCTTATTAGATTTGACCATATGGCCAGTTTTCTTTAAATGTATGAATTGGCATTCTGTTTAATACAGTTAATGCAAATAACTCATCTTCTTTTGGTAATGCTCTTAATGCATATGCTCTTAATAAGTTTTGTAATGACTTACCAAACATTGGTGGATCTAACATCTCACCTTCATATCTAATTGCACCAGATAATAGTGCATCTGCTTCAATAGCAGCTTTTAAGATAGATACATCTTTAGCAATCTCTTTTGGAGATGGTGTAAATGCAACTTTACATACATTAATATGATTAGGAGTAATTACTTGCTTACCTGTAAGACCCATTGCGCACTCTTTTTTAGCATGAGCATAAACTTGTCTTGAAGCCTCATCACCATGTAAATCTAACCATCTTCTAATATCTTTTTTCTCTAAACAATTGTCAGGTAAAGAGTGTGGTGTTAACATTACTTCAACTCCACCAATTACACCTGTACCTTTTACTCTTGCTTCCATAGTTAACATATTAAAGAAAGTCTCTAATTCATTAATCCATCCAGTAGGAGTAATTTTATATGCCATTGCTTTTGAGAAGTCATGAATACCAAATACAACGTGTTTAACTGTTGAGTGCTCCATTAATCTATCAGCAATTTGAAGTGATTTAGGGTGCTCAATAATTGGTTGAATTGTTAAGTTACTTCCAATAGATACTAACCAAGAAGATAAGTCTCTAATTTCAGCTGAACCATAAACTTCTCCAGCTTTAGCTAAAACGATTACATCAACATATTTGTGGATTTGTTTTAACATCTTTAAATCTTCTTCATACTCATCTGTTCTAAATGGGTTGATTCTGATTGCTATTTGAAAGTTTCTCTCTGGGAACTTTGGAAGTTCTTGAATTAATAACTCTCTTGACATAGCTTTTTGTCTACAACCATCTTCTAAGTCAAAAAGTACAGTATGTGCTTTTGTTTTATAAGCATGTTTTTGTAATCTAAGCTTTGCTTGCTCCATACTCTCGTATGTTCCGTCTAATGGATTAAACTTAATTGGCGGGTAGTATATTTGAATACCTGGCCAGTGTCCACCAAGAACTGGTGTTAAGTCATCATTTGCCGTTAATTTAGATAAATCTATTGCAGAAGTCATCTTGCTTTACCTTTCTATATTGTTTTGTGCTTTTGTATTTGCTTCTTGTTTTTAAGCTCACTGATTATAGCTTATTAAAAACGAACGAGAAAGTTATACAGCATTTAAAATGAATTGTTTTCATATTATTTAAAATAGCAATTTTATTTAAGATTAGATTTAGAATTATAATAAAAGTAGGTATTTATGGTACTTCAAGGTGCTAAAAATGTATAAAAAGTGTATGAAAAGGCTAGGTTTTAACTATAAATAAAAGTTTGAAAAAAACTAAAATTTTACAAATTTTGAAATTTTTTGTAAAAAAATCAGTTTTTCTCATAATTTTAAATAAAAAATCTAAAGGTCATTTAGATAGTTTATTTCACTAAAATACTCTTTTAAAAATGGAAGTGAAACTTCATCAAAACTATCTTTATCTTCATATAAATTTATAAAGAACTCAAAATCAATGTTTTTAGCTTCTAAAGCTTGAATTGAAAGTAGGGTATCATTTATACATCCTAGCTTTGATGGAGTTATTAAAAAAGCTTGAGCTTGAAACTCTTTTATTAAATCAATAATAAAAATATCTTTTTCAATGGGAACCATAAGTCCTCCTGCTCCTTCTATGATTAGAACATCACACATTTCTTGAAGCTGTTTTTGTTTTTGTTTTAAAAACTCTATATCTATAGTAGTATTTCCTTTTGACACATAAGGAGCAGCTGGTAGTTTAAATTGATAGGGAACTATATCATTTATAGTTACTTCAAAGTCTTTATTTAACTGTTTTACTAAATTTAACATTTTAGTTCCATCAAGTGGAGAGTCAACTACTCCTGTTTCACAGGGTTTGAAATATCCTACTTTTAAACCTAACTTTGCAAAGTGTCTTAAAAGTTTTTCACTTGCATAGGTTTTTCCTACATCTGTATTTGTAGCAGTTACAAATATTGTTTTGTTTTTATAATAATCTTTTTGTTTTAGCATATAATTTTCTTTTTGGTATAATTTATGTATTTTAAAATAAATTATATTTTATCACAGAAAAGGTTTGAAGTGAGTAACGAAATAGAAATAGAATTAGATGATGAATTAGATTTAGAAGAACCAAAAAAGTTTAAGGTCTTACTTTTAAATGATGATTACTCAACAATGGACTTTGTTATAGATGTATTAGTAAAGGTTTTTAGAAAGTCTGTTGATGAAGCATCAAGTATTATGATAAATATACATAATAAAGGTAAGGAAGTTTGTGGAGTTTATACTCATGAAATTGCTGCAACAAAAGTTGCACAAGTAAAAACAATGGCAAGAGAAAAGGGCTTTCCTTTAAAAGCTGTTATGGAAGAAGAGTAGAAAAATGATAAGTAATGAATTAAGAAACATTTTTGCACAAGCAGTAAGCTATGCAAAAAGTAGTAAACATGAATATTTAACAAGTGAACATATTTTTTTAATGTTACTACATGATGAGACTATTGAAAATCTATTTATTGACTTAGGTGTTGACTCAAATAAACTATTTGATGATACTAAAAAGTATATAGATGAAAATACACCTGTTTTACCAGAGGGTATTGAAGATGAGCCAATTGAGACTGTATCTTTAACATCAACAATTGAGTATATGGTAGCACATACTCAAACAAGTGGGAAACAAAAAGCAAATGTAGAAGATATGTTTGTGGCACTTTTAAAAGATGAGAAGTCTTATTCTTCTTATTTATTAAAAAAATCAGGAATTCAAAAAGTAGATATACTTGAAGAAATCTCTCATAAAGAATTAGATGAAGATATGGAAGATTCTAAAGTTGGTGAAGAAAAAGAGAATAAAGTATTAGATCAAAACTCAACAGAGTTAGTGGAACTTGCAAAAAAAGGTGAGATTGACCCTGTAATTGGAAGAGAAAAAGAGATTTCAAGAGTTGTTGAAATACTTTCGAGAAGAAAGAAGAATAATCCTATTTTAGTTGGTGAACCAGGTGTTGGTAAAACTGCAATTGCTGAGGGATTAGCTTTAGAAATCGCAAATGAGAAAGTACCTGAGTTTTTAAATAATGCAAAAGTATTTTCACTTGATATGGGTTCTATGATTGCAGGGACAAAATACAGAGGGGATTTTGAGAAAAAATTAAAATCACTTTTAAAAGAAGTAGTAAAAGTTCCAAATGCAATTTTATTTATTGATGAAATTCATACAATAGTAGGAGCTGGAAGTGTTGGAGGATCTGCTATGGATGCTTCAAATATCTTAAAACCAATGCTAGCAAATGGAAAACTAAGATGTATAGGAGCTACTACTTTTGCTGAGTTTAGAAATGATTTCTCAAAAGATAAAGCATTAAGTAGAAGGTTTGCTAAAGTAGATGTTGAAGAGCCATCTGTTGAAGATGCTATCACTATTTTAGAAGGCTTAAAGTCTAAGTATGAAGAGTTTCATGGTATTAAGTACTCAAAAGGTGCTATTGAAAGTGCTGTAGAGCTTAGTAAAAAGTATATTACAGATAGATTCTTACCTGATTGTGCTATTGATGTTATTGATGAGGTTGGAGCTTCAAAGAAGATTGGTTTAGCTACTAGTAAAACAAAAACTAAAAACAATCTTACAGTATCAGCAAAAGATATAGAGCTTACAGTTTCAAAAATGGCTCATATTCCAGCTAGAAGTGCTACTAAGTCTGATTTAACTTTATTAAAGTCTTTAGAGAAAAATATGCAAAAAAGAGTATTTGGACAAGATGATGCAATTTCTGCAATTACTCAATCAATTAAAAGAAATAAAGCAGGTCTTGGGCTTGATAAAAAACCTATTGGATCTTTTCTTTTTACTGGACCTACTGGTGTTGGTAAAACAGAAGTTGCAAAAGAGTTATCAAATCAATTAGGTGTACATTTTGAGAGATTTGATATGAGTGAATATATGGAAGCTCATACAATTTCAAGACTTATTGGTGCTCCTGCTGGATATGTTGGTTTTGAACAAGGTGGACTTTTAACAGAGGCTATTAGAAAACATCCTCATACAGTACTTTTACTTGATGAGATTGAAAAAGCTCATCCTGACTTAATGTCTATTTTACTTCAAGTTATGGATAATGCCGAGCTTACTGATAACTCAGGAAATAAAGCGGACTTCCAAAATGTGATTTTAATAATGACATCAAACTTAGGTGCAACAGAAGCTAATGTTATGGGATTTGCAAAAGATGATGGGTTAAATGAGAATAAAGCCATCAATAAATTCTTTGCTCCTGAGTTTAGAAATAGACTTGATAATATTGTATCTTTTGCAGCTCTTAGTTCAGATGTTGTTGCAAAAGTTGCAGGTAAGTTTATAGAAGACTTAGAAGAGGCCTTAACTGATAAGAATATCAAAATTTCTATTACAGCTAAAGCTAAAAAAGAGTTAGCATTATTAGGTTATGACAAAGCAATGGGTGCAAGACCACTTAATAGAGTTATTTCTGAAAAAATCAAAAATGTACTTACAGATGAGATTTTATTTGGTAAGCTTAAAAAAGGCGGACAAGTTAAGATTGATTATAAAGAAGATTTTACATTCGAATATAAGCCACTTTAACAAGTGGCTTTTTTTAAACTCTAAAAATAAATTAAACTAAATTTAAGAATTGTTTAAAAGAAAAAATGAGATAATTAGTAATACAATTTGTAAAACTAGCTAATTAAAGATTTTTTGAAAGGAGTTTACTATGAGATTAAATACTAACATATCAGCTTATATAGCATATGAAAATTATAATACTACAAGTAATCTTTATCAGAAATCTTTAGAAAGATTATCAAGTGGACTTAGAATAAATAGTGCAAGTGATGATCCCTCAGGTCTAGCAATAGCAGATAACTTAAGAACACAAGCAAATTCAGTAAAACAAAGTATTGAAAATGCAAACTCTGCAATAGCTTTAACTCAAATTGCAGATAAAGCAATGAATGAGCAATCAAATATAATAGATATAATCAAATCTAAACTTATTCAAGCAAGAACAGCAACAACTTCTGATGATGGTAGAGAAGCTATACGAAAAGATATTGTTAAATATATAGAACAACTTGATAATATTGCTTCACAAACTAACTATAATGGAATCTCTTTACTGCAACAAGGAAGTAATGATAATGCCCTTTCAAATGAGCTCTCTTTTCAAATAGGTGAGAGTGCAAGTGATATTATAAAACTAAATGGGGTTAGATCAAATAGCACAGGTTTAAATCTAACAGCTTTAAAAAATTTAGGTGAGGGTGCTTTAACAGCAGATGTAGCAGCTACAAATATGAGTGTTTTAGATGAATCTTTAAATACTTTAAATTCATTTAGGTCCGACTTTGGTTCTACTCAAAATCAATTAGAATCATCTATTCGATATATGATGACAATGGAAACAAACCTTAGAGCTAGTGAATCTACTATTAGAGATGTAGATTATGCTAAAGAAGTTATGAATTTAAATAGATTAAAAATTGCAATGGAAGCTGGAATGTATGCTATTGCCCAAGCTAATAGAATACAAGATATGATGATTAAATATCTATTTAGATAAAAACATTTTGAGTATTAACACAATTAGTATACAATACGCAAGTATACTTTCAAAAATTTAGTGCTTATTTAGCAAAAATAAAGTAAAATAAAAAATTATTAATCAAAAGGATTTAAAACATGAAGAACATTTTATTAAGTTCAGCTGTAGCTGTGTTATTATTTACAGGTTGTACTGAAGAAAAAAAAGAAGAAACAACTGCGAGTGTTGAAGTAAAACAAGAGGTTCAAGCACCTGTTGAAGTAAAAACAGAAGAAGTAAAAGCTGAACCTACAACAAAAGAAGTTGTTGTAAAAGCTGCTGATGAAGTTAAAAATACTGTAACAAAAGCTGCTGAAGATATTTCTAAATCAGTTTCAACTGCTGCTTCAAAAGTAGCTGAAGATACACCAAAAGTTGTTGAAGATACAGTTACTAAAACTAAAGAAGTTGTAAATGATACAGTTGAAAAGACTAAAGAAGTTGTTAATAATGTAAGTAAAGAAGCTGCTGCTATGGTTGATTCTATGACTAAAGAAAAAGAAGAAGCAAAACCTGCTGTAAATGGTCAAGCTTTATTTGCTTCATGTGCTGCTTGTCATGGACAAAATGGTGAAAAAGCTGCTTTAGGTAAATCTCAAATTATTAAAGGATGGGATAAACAACAAGTTCTTGATGCTTTAAATGGATATAAAAATGGAACTTATGGTGGAGCTATGAAAGGTGTTATGACTGGACAAGTTGCTACTAAAACTGATGCTGAAATTGACGCATTAGCTACTTATATCTCAAATTTATAAAATAAATAAAGTAGGCTTTCCTACTTTATTTTACTTCCTTTACTTATTTGTTATAATCTTCAAAAATGAAGGTTACTTTTGAATCTAAATATATACCCCTTGGATAAATACTCTTTTAACTTTCCTGACCCTTTGTATTGCAATGATGAAGGACTAATTGCCTATGGTGGTGACTTAAATCCAAATAGAATAATCACAGCATATACAAAAGGAATATTCCCTTGGTATAATCAAAATGACCCAATATTATGGTGGTCTCCAAACCCTAGAATGGTACTAGAATTAGATGAGTTTAAAGTCTCTAGAAGTTTAGCTAAAACTATAAGCAAAAATATCTATGAAATAAAATTTGATAAGAATTTTGAACAAACAATTATAGAGTGCGCAAATGCAAGAAAACATAAAGAGGGTACTTGGATTTTAGATGAGGTAGTAGAGGCTTATATAAAACTACATGATATGAACTTCGCTCACTCCTTTGAGGCTTATTTTGACGGAGAGTTAGTAGGTGGAGGTTATGGAATAAATATAGGAAATATATTTTGTGGTGAATCAATGTTTGCTAAAAAAAGTGATGCTTCAAAAGTTGCTTTGTTTTATCTGGTTCAAAGACTTAAAAAAAGTGGCTTTAAACTGATAGATTGCCAAGTTCCAAGCTTACACCTTGAATCACTTGGAGCAAAAAATATATCAAGAAAAGAGTTTTTGTCTTTAGTTGAAAACTCTATTTGTAATCCTAAAGTGTTTTAACTCTTAATATATAAAGAAATATCAACTTCATCAATTTGTTCTTCTTTTAAAAATTTTTCTGCATACTCTTTATATACACCAGATGTTAGAAATAGTTTGAATATGTCTTCATCAATATGTTTATCTTTTACCATAAAACTCAGTATCTTAATTGATTGCGATAATGTTTTTGCTTCTTTATATGGTCTATCTGATGCAGTTAATGCTTCAAATATATCTGCAATTGCCATAATTCTAGCTGGTATTGACATATCTTTTTTAGTAAGTTTTCTTGGATAACCTGTACCTATGAGTGTTTCATGATGAGCACCAGCATATTCTGGTACTTTTTTTAAGTTATTTGGAAATGGAAGTTGTTCAAGCATAATAATTGACATAATCATATGTTCATTTATTTTGAATCGTTCCTCTTTTGTAAGAGTTCCTTTTTTTATAGTTAAATTATAAACTTCCCCTAAATTGTATAAATCTTTTGGTACATCAATTTTAAACTTATATTTATTGTATTCTTCATGATTAAAATGTTCTCTTTTTATAATATGCTCATTTTTATCATCTAGAAGTTTTTCTTGTTTTGGCTCAAATTCTTTATTTTTTGATAGTCTTTGTTCTTCTTCTTTTGATAATCCAATTGTGTCATCAAAATATTTAATCCAAGTTCTTGAAGCAATATTTTTAATCTCTTCAATATCCTCATCTTTCATAAATTCACCACCAATATTTGCATCAGCAATTTTTTTGAACTCTTCTTGTAATTTAATATATTCTTTTTGCAACTTATCTTTTTCTTCTTCTTGATTTGCTCCATTTAATATATTTTTATACATTTCAATTGTTTTATCTCTGTATATAACTTCAAATCTTGTACGTATTTCATGGATTCTATTGTATATAGTTTCAAGTTTTGTAGCCTTATCTACAACATACTCAGGTGTAGTTACCTTTCCACAATCATGAAGCCATGCAGCGATGTTTAATTCTCTTTTTTCTTCCTTAGTTTTAAGCTCAAAATCTTTAAATATAGAACCTTTGCTCTCAGAAGCAGCATTTGCTAGTAAATTTGTTAGAATAGGAACCCTCTCACAGTGCCCACCTGTATATTTTGATTTTGCATCAATAGCACTTGCAATTAATTTGATAAATGAGTCCATTAATTCTTTTTGTTTTTCTTGATAACTTTTTATTGAGTTAGCCATTTGAACTAATGATATTGACAGTTCTTTAAATTCTTTGATTCTTGTATTTACATGTGATACATTATCAAAGTCTCTTTTTGAAATTTTATCGTTCTCTTTCATCAGAGCTTGCACTGGAATAACTAGAACTCTAGTAGAGTAGTAAATTAATGGAATAGTAAATGTTAAGATTAGAATAGTGATAAAAAATGATGAATAAATTTTATCAAGATAAGGTTGAATAATAGTATCTACAGGAGTTAAAATCGCAAGGTAATCTTTTACTTTATAAATAGACTTGATTTGTGAGATATGAACAAAATAATCTTGATTATCTATTTTCATCATAAAATTGTGTTTTTTAAGATTGATTTTTGCTTTTTTAGTGATTTCACTGTATGGCATGACTGAAATATCATTTTTTTTATTTTTAAAGTTTACATAAGATGAAATCTCTCCACCTTTTTTAAATAAAAAGATTTGATCTATATTTGATAAGGACTGCTTTTTTAGATAATTATTCATACTTTTCAAAGATACATCAATCCCAAAAACTAAATTTGTATTTTCAATCGCTTTTGCATAAGTTATTCCCTTTGCTTCTAGATTTGTATACATGTAAGGTTTGGTTTTTATAATTATGTCACTTTTTAAAGCTTCCTTAAACCAAGGCCTAAGAGATGGATTGTAAGAAGCTACATGTCTTGAACTTTTTAATTGATTTAATTCTTCATCAAGGAACTCTTCATATTTTATTCTTTGATTTTTTTCTTTGTATATTTTTACAACAAGCCATTTTATTTGTTTTGATACTTTATATTTTTTTCTTAAGCTTTCGTCTATATCTAGATTTATTACCTCGTAAAAGTCTCCATTTTTATTTCCAGTGTATAAAGCATATATATGAGTGTTATTTTTTAAGGTTGTTGTAAATAAAGCTAAAAGAGGATGCCTTAAGTCTTTTTCTGGTGTTATTTTTATTTCATCAAAAATCTCAAATGTAGATATAATATCATTATTTCTTTTATCTAATGATTTCACTTTTAGGTCTATTTTTTCTGACATTTCTTTAAACTTGTCATTTGTTGCTTTAAATGCTAAGTCTTTTGAGAAATGATACTGCAGTAATAGTGTAGTTATTATAACTGTAGAAATAAGAAAAATTAACAATAATGAAATTGTTGGCCTTAACTTTATAAAATAATTATTTATATTACTCATGAAATCTTCTTTTAGATGTTTTTTAATTATTTTATCATATTTTCTTTTTTTATTATAGTAAATTCGTATTTTTAAATCAAAAGTTCCAACTGATTGTCTAAAAATTCTCTATTTATAATAAGAATTTTTTTAGCTAGTGATTTTGGTTCTATTACTAAAAGATGGGGTTGCCACTTTTTTAGTTCAAATAAAATCTCATTTTCACTTGTAATATCTAAGAGTATTTCAATAGATTCATCATTATACTTTTTTGTAATAATTTGAGAAGAGTTAAGAGGTCTTCTAACAAAATATTTAGAGATTTCTTTTTTTACTAGAAGTCTTATTTGAAATAGATCTTCATTTGGTTCAAACCAGACATTTATTGCAAGTTTTAGTTTCTCAATAGCATTTGGGTTTTCTTTATATGTTTTGTCTGTAGAGTTTAAAGACTCAATATCTTTTATATAAAAGGTTTTAAGTCTATTTGTTAAAATATCATTTCCATAAAGATACCAGTATCCATCAAAGGTAGTGATTTTATAAGGTTCAATAAATCTATATTTATTTTTGTATTGAAATTGGATTTGTGTTTTATTTTTGATACTTTCTTGTATGTCTTTTATGATTTCTGTTTTATTACTAATATCTTCTATTTCTATTTTAGAAAAAATAGGTGTTTCATGTCTGTTTTGTATTTTAGAAAATAGTTTATTTGTA
Source organism: Arcobacter roscoffensis (assembly GCF_024267655.1). Classification (NCBI taxonomy): domain Bacteria; kingdom Pseudomonadati; phylum Campylobacterota; class Epsilonproteobacteria; order Campylobacterales; family Arcobacteraceae; genus Arcobacter; species Arcobacter roscoffensis. Next base: position 2,495,737 of record NZ_CP100595.1, on the reverse strand, counting down.
CTAGAACTAAAGGTATTTCCCATAGATAAAGACAACTCTTTTAATATATCTAAAACCAAGTCCTCTTCAAAGCTTAAGTTTTTATCAATACTATGACCTTCTTTCACCTTCCACTTATGTCCACTTTTTTCAATAGGTAGCTTTGAAGCTAAGCGTTCATTGAAGTCACGTTGTATGGTTTTTGTAGATACATTGTACTCTTTGGCTAAGTCTTTTACACTTAATATTTCCCCTTCACGTAGGCGTTGCCAAATGGAAGTTAGTCTAAAAAGTATCTTATCATAATCATGTTTTTTCATAAGTTTTTCCTAGTATAAAAACGGACATTAAATTGTCTAGTAAGTATAGTAGACTTTTTATAAATATTCAAAAAGGATAAAAAATGGAACTTTTTATATTTGTAGGAATACTATATATGGTATATGATACATTTTTTGAAGAGGATGAGAAGTTTGTATAAAATAAGGTGACTTAATGAGTTTTTTTTAAATAATTTTTTAGATATAATTTACTAAATTTTAAAGGTGTTGTTTTGAGTAAGTTAAGTATTTCAATAGATATGGGTGCAAAGAATAATGGTGTTTTTATAGTAAAGAGTAATGCTGATAATATAGAAAATAAAAAAGCTGCAAATATTATAGTAGATAATATAAACTTTTCAAAAAAGAGTAGAAGAGAAAATCGTCATAAAGATAGAAACTACAAAAGAAGAAAATTAGCAAAGAGACTTTTAGAAGAATTTATTGACTTATCAAAATACACTCAAAAACAACAAGAACTAATTTTAGGACTTTTGAATAATAGAGGATATACTTTTATTTCAACATCTACAGATTTTGAAAAACTAAATGATGAAACAGTCAAATTTATAAATAATTATTTTGAAGAACTTAAAGGATTAATTTCAAAAGAGGATTTTGAAAATAAAATAAGTTCTTTTGAAAATTTAGATGAATTAAAAGAGTTTATATATAGTATAAATAAAAAAATAAATACAGAAACGAAAAAGAAAAAAGTAGAATTTTATAAAGAGTTTCAAAACTCATTTTCAAGTATTATAAAAAAAGATTTGATACTCCTTAGGGATTTGCTTTCAAATATTTTAAAAGAGTTAGACACAGGAAGTAAACCAAGAGTTAAATATCTTGATGAAATAAAAACTGAAATACAAAGAGATTTTGATTTTATTTATGAATATTCAAAAGAACAATTTTTTAACCTTATAGGAAATATCTCGAACTTTCAGTTAAGAGTTTTAAGAAAATATTTTAATCAAAAGTTTGATGATAAATTAGATACTTTAAAGTTAGAGCAAAAAGTGCAAAGATATTTTAAAGCATTTCATTATAAAAGTGACAAAGAAAAAAAGCAAAAAAAAGAGTTATTTGAAATATTAGATACTCAGCCAAATATAAAAGATTTTTTAATAACTACTAATCCAAAGCTTACTATCCCACCTTATGAAGATATGAACAACCGTGATACGTATAAGTGTAACTCTATGCTTATAAAGCCTGAGCTAATAACTGATGAGCTAAGAAAAACTATTGATTATCTACTTTCAAAATCAGAGTTTTCAAATCTTCTCATATCTTCAAATGAGGGCGTATTTGAAAAAGAGAAGCTAATAAAAACAAAAGTAGTATCAGGCAATAAACAGATAAAAGAAGACTTTACTTATTCTAAATATCTCCAAAGAATACTAGATTCTACAAGTGAAATAACGACAAGAGAACTAAATCCTAGAAATGTATTTAAACATAAAGCAAAGTTTGAAAAAGGAACTATAGATAGTATAGTTTGCTTTCAAAAAGTATTTGGGATAAAAGCTTATAATAGCTTAAAAGATATAGCTATAAAATACTATAAAGAAGAAGAAAAAATACACAAAGGTATCTACGAAGAATCAAACTCTATCTTTGTAAAGTGTAATACAAATACACCATATAAAAATAATGCAAAGCATATCTTACTAAAACCTATATACTCTTACAGCTTCTCAAGTGAAGAATCTGATGAATTTTTAGAAAATATAAAAGCTACAAAAGGTTTACAAACTGCATTAAAAAGAGTAAGTGATGAAGCTAAAAAATACCAAAATAGTTTTTATCATATTATCGAAGCTTGTTTTAAAGATGAGAAATGTGTGGATGATAAAGATATAAAACTAATAGTAAAAAATATAAACAAAAACTTCTTAGAATTAAAACAGATACTAAAAGATAAAAACACTTATTTAGATGAGATAGAAAGTGTAGATGAATTTAATCTAAAAAGAGTGATAAATATTTTCAAACAAACTTATGAAATACTTTTTAAAGATTTAGGTGGCTTTAATAAAACTTGCAAACACTGTACAATAGAAAATGCCCTAAGAAGTGATGAGAGTTTAACAATAGGAAAAAGACTACTATCAGATGTGGCAAAACCAATAGATGGTATGCTTGATATGATGCTAGATAGACTTGCCTTTGAGATAAGTGAAAATATAGATGATAGTGATATAAAAAATATAGAAAAATTAGAGATATTGCTAGAACAAAATAGATTTGAGTTTGAAGAAAATTTAAATACTATAAAAAGGGCAAATGATTCATCTATAAAAAAATATAAAAGAGAGAATAAAGATAAGCTAAATGTAGATATATGTCCATATAGTGGAAAAACATTTGATAAAGGTGATTGGGATCATATCTTGCCTCAAAGTAAAGGAGTGTATAACTCAAAAGCGAATATGATTTATTGTTCTGTGGAAGGTAACCAAAAGATAAAAGCTAATCAAGATTATACTTTAGAGAAGATACATAAAAAGCATCTTGAAAAAGTATTTGGTAAAAAAACACTTGAAGAGATAAAAGCTATCATAAAAACAGGAATAGAAAGTATAAATATAGATAACTTCACAAACTTTGATAACCTAAAACTACACCAGCAAATAGCACTAAGATATGCACTGTTTTTAAGAGATAGTGAAGAATTCAAAAAAGCTTTTGAATTAGTTCGAAGAGATAAAATAAAAACTTTTTCAAATGGTACTCAAAAAAGATTAGCAAGATTTATCTATGAAAAACTATCTAAAAAGTTTGGAACTAGCTTTAAAGATATAGAAGTAGATAGTAAAACTATAGATAACCAACTAGTAAGAAGCACTAGAAATATACTTGCTCAAGATAAATCAGAGTTAGAAAAAAAAGAGAAACAAGACAGCCACTCACACTGTATAGATGCTATGGTAGTATTTTATTTAGCAAACTCTACGATAAAAGGTAGAGCAGATAAGAAAAAAGAGAATATTGACTCACTAGTGCCATTTTTTGATTTTGATGATATTTATTTGAGTGAATCAGGTATAAACAACCTTTCTAAAAAAAAGACCTTTATTAACTCTCCTACAAAAGAGTTAGGTTCATATAAACTTTTTGATGATACGATTTATAGTGAACAATATAAACATATCACAAATAAAAACAATAAAAAAGACATAGATAAGCTTATAGAGTATTCACTATTATTTGATACTAAAAATGCTAAGAAAATATATCTAAACTCTTTTGAAGAATTAGAAGAGAAAAGAGTTTATAAAATAGATGTACAAAAAGTATCAAATACTTTATATGAGCTATTTGTAACTAAAAATAAAACTGAATTATCTAGTCTAAAATTTCTTGACAAACTTCAATATGTAAGTTCAAGAAAAGAAATACAAACTATATTTTTTGATGATAAACAAACAAAACTAAAAGAATTTAGTATAATCAAAAACATCCCTTACTTTAGCCAGAGACTATACAAAGCAGTATATAAAAAACTTCAAGAGTGTGAAAATCTTTTTAAGACAAATGAAGATGGTAAAACTTTTTTAAATAGTGAAGTATTAAACCAACTTTTAAAAGATATGTTTGATTCTAAACAAAAAGAAGAAAATAGACAGCGAAGAAAAAGAGCTAAGAAAAGACACAAATATACTCTACCAATACTAGGAAGTGCAAAGTTTAGAATAAAAAGAAAAAACACTTGGCAAGTACTAGGAAATAAAGATATAGCAACAAAAAACTATATCATAAATGGCGATATAAAACCTATTCCTTATTTTACAAAAAATACTATACCTTTAAAAGTTGCTGATTTGTTGGATTGTTTATTGATAGATGAAAATAGTAAACCTGTTTATGAAGTTGATAATATTGATATTGATGATGTAAGTAAATACTTATTAAATCTTAAGTATTTAGTAAGTGAATCAAAAAGATGTACTATCCAAGCTACTTTTATAAAACAAAGTTTTGTTGATATAGATTTTACTAAGATAACTGTTTTTGATGGTGATAAAGATGAAGTATTTAAATCTTTTTTAGAGAACTATTTAGAAAATAAAGACTTAAAACTAAATAGTTTTTTGGGTTCTATACGAGATGGACTAAAAGCAAAAGCAACACTTATAGACAACAACTCAAAAACAATAACACTTCAATATAAAGCAGCTATAACAAAAGATAAAAAACAAATAATCCTAAATAATATTAAGGACTAAAATGCCAAATACAGTTATCTACAACAACGGTGAGTTAGAGTTAAATATATCAGTTGATAGTGAGACTATATGGTTATCACAAAAACAACTTTGTGAACTTTTTGATAGGGATAAGTCTGTAATATCAAGACATTTAAGAAATATATTTAAAGAAAATGAACTTGATAAAAACTCAGTTGTTGCAAAAAATGCAACAACTGGAAATGATGGTAAAATTTACCAAGTAGATTATTATAATCTTGATGTTGTTATATCTGTTGGATATAGAGTAAATTCTTTAAAAGCAACAAAGTTTAGACAATGGGCAACAAAAATTTTGAGAACATATATTCAAGATGGTTATGTTTTAAATACTCACAAAATAACAGAACAAAGACTTTTCAGTCTTGAAAAAGATATTCAAGATATAAAATCCCAAATATCAAATAAAACATTAGAAGTAAAGCAAGGTATATTTTATGATGGAGAGATTTTTGATGCTTATGTTTTTTTAAATGATTTGGTAAAAAGTGCAAATAAATCTATACGTATCATAGATAATTATATAGATGAGTCTATATTAACTTTACTATCTCAAAATCAAAATATATCTATACAAATATATACAACTAACATAAGTAAAAAACTAACACTAGATATAAAAAAGTATAATAATCAGTACAATAATCTAAGTGTAAAAATATCAAAAAACTTTCACGATAGATTTATAATCATAGATGAAAAGGAAGTATATCCCATAGGTGCAAGTCTAAAAGACCTTGGCAAAAAAGTATTTGCTTTTAGTAAGATGAGAATAAAAGCAGATGATATTATAAGTAAACTATAATGAAGCATATTATAGTAAATAATTACGGAATGTTTTTAGGATTAAAGTCTCAAAGACTAACAATAAAACAAGATGGAAGTATCAAAAATGAAATAGCTTTAAATAGGATAAAAACTATTCAAGTATTATCCCGTGGTATATCACTTTCTAGTGATTTGATAAACTCTTGTTCTCAAAGAGGAATAAAAATATTTTTCAATACTTTTAACTCTTTTTCTGCATTACATACGCTATACGAACATAAATCAGTAATGGTAAGAAAATACCAATTTGAGAAATGTGAATTAATAGAGGGCTTAGAACTTGCAAGAACTTTAATAATAGGAAAGTTGAAAAATCAAAGAGCAACTTTACTTTATAGTAGTAGAGGTTTTGAAAATGAATTTAAACATAATGTTATTGAAAAGTTTGATAAATCAATTTCTCAATTAAAAAATAAAAAAGATATTTCAAAAGATTTTATTTTAGGTATTGAAGGAGTTAGTGCTAGTTATTATTTTGAGTATTTAAAATCTATGGAACTACTTCCCCGTAGTTTTAAATACAGAACAAAAAGACATAGTGAAGAGATAACAAATATAGCTTTAAACTATGGATATGCAATACTTTTTAACTTTATTTATAAAGCTTGTATAAATGCAGGCTTGGAGCCATACTATGGAGTACTTCATAGTGTAAGAAGTGCAAAACCATCATTGATTCTAGATATAATGGAAGAGTATAGAAGCTTTGTTGTAGATAGAAATGTTATAAAACTAAGAAGTAAACTATCAAAAACAAAAGCTGAAAACTTTGATAAAATCAAAAAAGAATTAGCTACAAATATTTTAAAAACATTAAGTAAAAAGTATAAATACAATCATAGAAAATTAACTTTAGAAAGTATTATTCAACGTCAAGTATATAAAGTATCAGGATATTTTTGTTCCCAAAATAAATATAAATCATATATATTTAGGTGGTAGTATGTATACACAAATAATAGTAGGTTATGACATAAGTGAAACAAAAAAAAGAAATAAGTTTTTTGATGAACTAAAAGATTTAGGTTTAGTATCTATACAAAAATCTGTATTTTGGGGTTATGTACTTCCTAGTGAAAAAAGAGTTATAAAAGAACTTTTTAAAAAATATTGTCAGATAGAAACAGATAAAGCTTTTATTGTAAATGTGACATTAGATAAAGATTTAAATGATAGTTTTGGATATGACAACGAGGATTTTTCTCATCCTGAAAGTTTTGAAATAGTATGATACCTATAAATCTAATAAGACAATATAAGTTTTGTCCTAGAATAGTTTACTATAATCTTCTTACAAATATAAAGCCAATATTTCCAAGACAAGTCTCTTTGGGAAATGAATATCATGATTTACAAAATGAGATGCTAAAATCAAGAAAATTTAAAAAGTTTAATATTGATTTTAATGAGATAATATCAGATAAGTATTTTGAAGATGGTGATTTAAATATCTGTGGAAAAGTTGATTTAGCTTTTTTATGTGATGATGAAATTATTCCTATAGAGTTTAAACATATTGAAAAGAAACCAAGCTATTCTCATGTTTTGCAATTAGTAGGATATGGTTTACTTTTAGAAGAAGAGTATCAAAAAAAGTTCACAAAAGCATTTATAGTCTACTCAAATAATATGAAGTTTCATAAAATAGATATAACATATAAACATAAAAAAGATTTTTTTGAAATAATTAAAAGTATAGAAAAAATAGTAAGAAATGATATTTTACCAAATAGTGATGCAAATGAATCAAAGTGCATCCAATGTGAATATCTAAATTTTTGTAATGATAGGTTTTAAAAAATAGATGACGGATGGGTATGGAAAATCCAGATGACCCACTTCATTTGTATTTATCCGTCATAATGATTTCAACCAGAGGTGAAATCTAGTTATAATTTGTTAGATTGTTATTATATCATATTTTCCACAAATAGCAAGTTTTTTTAAACTTTTTTTATTTACGAAAAAATAAGTTTAATAAACAGTTTAAAAGCCCATGAAAAGGGCAAAAAAAATGCTCTAACAAATTATAACTAGCTTCCACTTAGTTTGAAACAAACAACTATCAGAAGAAAAAGACAACAGAGTATATCTAACAAATTATAACTAGCTTCCACTTAGTTTGAAACTGCAACACCGTTATCCATTGAAACAGAAGGGATGAACTAACAAATTATAACTAGCTTCCACTTAGTTTGAAACTGCAACACCGTTATCCATTGAAACAGAAGGGATGAACTAACAAATTATAACTAGCTTCCACTTAGTTTGAAACTCTGATGTAATATTGAATGCAACTGAATAAGCTTCCTAACAAATTATAACTAGCTTCCACTTAGTTTGAAACCAAACAACACTGTTTTTACTTCTAGGAATATTACAAACTAACAAATTATAACTAGCTTCCACTTAGTTTGAAACGCTGTAGCTACATCCAAGTAAGATACTGCTGAACTTCTAACAAATTATAACTAGCTTCCACTTAGTTTGAAACGTTGATAGTAGAACCATAGGCTATAATAGCCATGCTAACAAATTATAACTAGCTTCCACTTAGTTTGAAACCCTAGTAAGTTAATTATAGGTACTTCTAAAAATTCCTAACAAATTATAACTAGCTTCCACTTAGTTTGAAACCGTGAAAGGTGATGGTACTGGTTATTTAGTTAATACTAACAAATTATAACTAGCTTCCACTTAGTTTGAAACGTGAAATCATGTTTGTAAAATGTTGATTCAGTTTCAACTAACAAATTATAACTAGCTTCCACTTAGTTTGAAACTTTTATATATTATTGTTGAGTTATAAAATAAGTATCTAACAAATTATAACTAGCTTCCACTTAGTTTGAAACTTCAATCAAATCACCTATTAAAGAGTCAGGTGATTTGCTAATAAATTATAATTAGCTTCCACTTAGTTTGAAACTAATAAGAACAAACTTTATCTAGTTTTTCTTTTTCACTAACAAATTATAACTAGCTTCCACTTAGTTTGAAACACTTAGAACCAACTCCTACCAATTTAACTGTAGGCTAACAAATTATAACTAGCTTCCACTTAGTTTGAAACTCAAATATTATAACAACACCACGACCATAGTCCAGCTAACAAATTATAACTAGCTTCCACTTAGTTCAAAAATTAAAATATTTTAAAAACAAAAAGTTATAAATAACCATAAAAGTAAAAAAACAGTATCTTCTTTGTATGATATAATTACTTATAAAAGTTTAAAGGTATAGTTATGTATAGAATTATGTATTTAAGCAGAGCTGTTGTTAGATTTTCTGATGAAGAGCTTGAAGAGCTACTTTTAAAGGCTAGACAAAATAATAGTAAGAAAAATGTTACTGGCTTATTGATATTAAAAGGTAGAAGTTTTTTACAGTGTTTAGAAGGTAAAAAAGAGGATGTCTTAGCAATTTTTGAGAAAATCAAAAATGACTCTAGACATGACTCTTTAGTAGAAGTGATAGAAGAAGAAGATTCTAAAAGATATTTTCCAAATTGGTATATGGGATATAAAACTATAAATGAACTTGATGAAGTAAGAACAAAAAAACTTATAGATTTCTCAGAAGCGAAAAATATAAATGCTTTTTCACATAATGATATATCAGAAATTTTCAAAGAGTTTATAGAGGTTAAGTGATATTATATTAAGATGTCATTATTAAATACAAACTAGGATTTATAAATGATAAAAAAGATTGATATAGAAAGCGAAGAGTATCAAACACAACTTGAACTTACAAAACAGTTTACTGATAAAGTAGTTGAGAGATTTGATTTTAGGTATAACCCAAATGATGAGGTAAATGAGTCAATTCAAATGGGTCTTACAAGAAACAAAATGATTTATGGAAAAAGATATTGTCCATGTTTTATGGTTGTTGGTGAAACAAAAGAAGAGCAAAAAGCTGCCAACAACCGATTATGCCCATGTACACCAGCTTTAGAAAAAGAAATACCTACAAGTGGAAGTTGTCACTGTGGTATTTTCTGTACTCCCGAATTTGCACAAGAAGCTGCACAAGAAGAGCAAATGCACGATGCTATTGCTACTCATTCAAGAGGTCTTACAAAAGAAGAATGTGAAAAACTTTTAGAAAAACAAGAAGTAAATGCAGTAGAATTAGAGTCACTACTTGAAGCAAGAGATTTAGGTTTTGTAAAATTCAACCTTATTGATACAAGAGAGTGGATGGAGTGGGTAAGTCAAAGAATCAAAGGTACTGATTATTTAGTTCCTACTACAGCATTTTATCAAGCTTTAGAGCAAGTAGATGATCAAAAAGACACACCTGTTGTTGTTTACTGTTTAAGTGGAAGTAGATCAGCATATTGTCAAAGAATTATGCTTGATTTAGGTTTTAAATCAGTAGCAAACTTAGATTATGGAATTTCTACATTCCAAGGTGAGTGTTTAAGTGGAGAAGAGCAGTAGTACTCTAAAAAATAAATTATAAACTTAAGCTAAGAAGATTATTTCTTCTTAGCTTTTGCATTTGGTAGGTCTGTAATAGTACCTTCAAAAATCTCAGCTGCCATTCCAACTGATTCATGTAAAGTAGGATGGGCATGAATTGTAAGTGCTATATCTTCTGCATCACAATCCATCTCAAGTGCTAGTGAAATTTCACCAAGTAATTCACCTGCATTATCTCCAACAATCGCTCCACCAATCAACTGATCTGTATCTTTGTCAAAAATAAGTTTTGTAAGTCCAGAACTAGCTACATCTGCTGCTAAGGCTCTTCCTGAAGCCGACCAAGGGAAAGAAGAAACTTCATAGTTTATTCCAGCTTCTTTAGCTTCAATCTCACTCATACCAGCTGTTGCTATTTCTGGAAAAGTATAAGCAATACCAGGAATTTGTTTTGGTTCAAAAAAGACTTTATGTCCAGCAATAACTTCAGCAGCAACATGTCCTTCATGAACAGCTTTATGTGCAAGCATAGGACCACCAATAATATCACCAATAGCATGTATATGAGGTACTTTAGTTTTTAGTTGATTATCAACTTTGATAAAGCCTTTTTCATCCACTTCAACACCAGTATTTTCAAGACCGATTTTTAGTCCATTTGGAGTTCTTCCCATAGCAACTAAAACTGCATCATATGTTTGAGGTTCAGGTGCATTTTCACCTTTAAACTCCACATAGATACCTTCTTTTTTAGGAATAATAGATTGTGTTTGAGTCTTAAACATAAAGTTAAAGTTTTTCTCATTTGCTTTTGTATAGACTTTGACAATATCTTTATCAGTTCCTGTCATCACCTGAGGTCCTCTTATAACAACATCAATTTGAGAACCTAGTCTTTGATAAACTGTTGCCATTTCAAGTCCAATAATTCCTCCACCCATTACAAGTAGTTTTTTAGGAACTTCTTTTACTTCTAAGGCATTTGTTGAGTCCCAAATTCTTGGGTCTTCATGGGGAATAAATGACATTTTAGAGCTTTGTGAACCTGCTGCGATAATACAAGAATCAAAAGAAACTTTTGTTTGTTTACCTTCAACATCTGTATGTTCAACAAAGATATTTTTGTCATCAATAAACTTAGCATTACCTTGAACAACTTTTACTTTTCTCATCTTAGCCATAGAAGTTAGTCCATCAGTAAGTTTTTTTACTATACCACTTTTATAAGCTGCAACACTTGGTAAATCAATCTCTGGTTTTGAAAACTTAATACCTGCATGTTCAATATGTTTTGCTTCATCTATAACTTTTGCTACATGTAATAAAGCTTTTGAAGGAATACATCCAACATTTAAACAAACTCCACCTAAAGTAGGGTGTCTTTCTATTAAGACTGTATCTAAGCCTAAATCAGCACATCTAAATGCAGCTGAATATCCACCAGGACCAGCTCCAAGTACTACAACATCTGCTTTTATTTCATTTGCATCAGAAGATATAGCTACTTCACTTTTTTCTTTTTCTATAGTAGGAGGAGTCTCTTCTTGAACCTCTTTTGGAGTAGTTTTTTCTTCAGTAGAAGAAGAGGCTTCTTCAACTTCAACTTTAGCTATTAAATCACCAGAGTTTACTTTATCTCCAACTTTTACTAAAATTTCTTTTACAATTCCACTATGTGTAGTTGGAACATCCATAGAGGCTTTTTCAGTCTCTAAGGTAATAAGTCCATCTTCTTCTTCAACTGTGTCTCCTACTTCAACCATGATGTCGATTAAATCAACATCAGTATCGCCGCCTAAATCTGGAATTAAAATATCTACAATTTTACTCATTTTATATCCTTATAGACTTAACAATCTAATATCTTTTAGAAGATTAGAAAGTGTTGTAGTAAATCTTGCACCATCTGCACCATCAATTACTTTGTGATCATAAGACAGAGATAATGGTAACATTAGTCTAGGTTTAAAGTCTTCGCCATCCCAAACAGGTTTTATTTCAGATTTCGATAATCCTAAAATTGCTACTTCAGGAGCATTGATAATAGGAGTGAATTTAGTTCCACCAATTCCACCTAAAGATGAGATTGTAAAACAAGCCCCTTGCATATCAGTAGCTTTAAGTTTTCCATCTCTAGCTTTAGCAGAAAGTTCTTTTAGTTCAATTGCTAAATCTTTAAAGCCTTTTTTATTGGCATCTTTTATAACAGGAACTACCAAACCATTTGGTGTATCAACAGCAACACCAATGTTAAAGTATTTTTTCATAATTAAGCTTTGCCCATCAAGACTCAATGTTGAGTTGAATTTAGGATGGATTTCTAGTGCTTTAGTTACAGCTTTAATTACAAATACAAGTGGAGATAACTTAAATCCATCTGCAAGTGCATTTTGAGTTTTTCTAAAATCTTCCATTTCTGTAATATCAGCTTCATCAAACTGAGTTACATGAGGCATTGAAACCCAGTTTCTATGTAGAGTAGGTCCTGAGATTTTTTGAATTCTATTTAACTCTACTGTTTCGATTTCGCCAAATTGCGAGAAGTCTATGTCTTTTTGCTCTGGGAAGTTAAAGCCAAGTCCAGACCCCGTAGAAGCTGCTGCAACTGCTGGTTTTGATAACTGCTCTTTTACATAAGCTTTTATATCATCTTTAAGAATTCTTCCTTTTCTACCACTTCCCTTAACATAACTTAAATCAACTCCAAACTCTCTAGCTACTTTTCTAACAGATGGAGAAGCATAAACTTTCTTTGACTTTTCAGTTAGTACAGCTTTAGGCTCTGGTGCTGATTTTGCTGCTACTTCTTGAACAGTAACTGGTTTTTTAGGCTCTTCAACCTTTGTTTCTTCTGGTTTTTTAGTAGAAGTTGGAACTTTAGATTCCATTACAACTGTTTTTGTCATTTTACAAATTAAATCGCCAGTGTTAACTTTCATCCCTGGTTCTACAAAAATTTCTAATACCTCACCACCATGAGGCGCTGGCACTTCCATAGAGGCTTTTTCAGTTTCTAGTGTTACAAGACCATACTCTGTTGCAACTGTTTCACCAACTTCAACCATAACTTCAATTAGGTCAACATCTTTATCATCACCTAAATCAGGAATATAAACATTTTCAATTACTGTACAAATTGTTTGCTCATTTACAAATTGACAAGAGATTTCAGCTCCTGCTGCACTAACTGCTTTTAGTTCATTTTCTGCTTCTTCTATACCAAGTTTTGATTCAGTTTTATTTTCAGAAGATTCTTCTTGAATGTTTTCTTGTTTCTTTTCTTTTTCAGTAGAAGTTTCATCTTTTTCTTCATCAGTAGTAGACGATTCTTCTTCAACTTCAACTTTAGCTATTAAATCGCCAGAGTTTACTTTATCTCCAACTTTAACTAAAATCTCTTTTACAAGACCTCCGTGAGTAGTAGGCACATCCATAGAGGCTTTTTCAGTTTCAAGTGTGATAAGTCCATCTTCTTCTTCAACTGTATCTCCAACTTCAACCATAATGTCGATTAAATCAACATCAGTGTCACCACCTAAATCTGGAATAAATATATCAATTAATTTTCCCATAATTTACTCCTTATGCTTTTAATGGATTGATTTTATTTGCATCAATATTGAATTTTTTCATAGCTTCTGATACAACTGATTTTTCAATTTTTCCTGCATTTGCAAGTTGAGCTAATGTTGTAAATACAATAAAGTCAGAATCAACTTCAAAGAATTTTCTTAAGTTCCCTCTAGAATCAGATCTACCAAAACCATCTGTTCCAAGTGCTTTAAAGTGACCTTTTACAAATGGAGCAATTTGCTCTGAGTATGCTTTCATATAATCAGTAGCAGAGATAATAATATTTTCATCGTCACTTCCTAGTACTTCATCAACATAAGCTGTTTTGTTTGTACCTTCAATATCAAGTAGATTATCTCTTTCAATATTTTGAGCTTCTCTTGTTAGTTCATTATAAGAAGTAACTGAGTAAATCTCTGATGAAATTCCATACTCATTTGCTAGTACATCAGCAGCACTTAATACTTGTTGAAAAATTGAACCTGAACCTAATAGTTTAACTTTGAAATTCTCTTTTGCTTCAACAGTTTTTAACTTATAAATACCTTTGATAATACCCTCTTCAGCACCTTCAATTATTGCAGGTTGTTTATAGTTTTCATTTAGTGTTGTAATGTAGTAATAAATATCTTCTTGTTTTTCCCCATACATTCTCTCCATACCATCTTGAACAATAACTGCAAGCTCATAACCAAAAGTAGGGTCATAAGAAATACAATTTGGAATAGTATTTGCAATAATATGTGAATGTCCATCTTCATGCTGTAGACCTTCACCATTAAGTGTAGTTCTACCTGATGTTCCACCAATTAGGAAACCTCTTGCCATTTGATCTCCTGCTGCCCAACAAATGTCACCAGTTCTTTGGAATCCAAACATTGAATAGAAAATATAAAATGGAATCATTGGACAATCATTAACTGAGTATGAAGTTGCAGCTGCAATCCAAGAACCCATAGCTCCTAATTCATTAATACCTTCTTGAAGTACTTGTCCTTTTTTATCTTCTTTATAATATGCAACTTGATCTCTATCTTGAGGTATATATTTTTGACCTTCATTTGAGTAAATACCAATTTGTCTAAACATACCTTCCATACCAAATGTTCTTGCTTCATCAGGAACAATAGGAACAATTCTTTTACCAATCTTTTTATTTTTAACTAATACATTTAAGATTCTAACAAAGGCCATAGTTGTAGAAATTTCTCTATCTCCACTACCTTTTAATACAGCATCATAAGCACTTAATTCAGGTAGCTCAAGCTTTTGTGAAAATTTACTTTTTCTTTGTGGAAGATAACCATGTAACTCTTCTCTTCTTTCTTTCATATATTTCATTTCAGCAGAATCTTCTGGGAACTTATAGTAAGGGAATTGTTCTAACTCTTCATCTGTTACAGGAATTCTAAATCTATCTCTAAATTGTCTTAAAGAATCAATATCAACTTTTTTAACTTGGTGAGCAATATTTTTACCCTCAGCAGCTTCACCTAATCCATAACCTTTTACAGTTTTAGCTAAGATTACAGTTGGTCTATCTTTAGTTATTTGTGCTGCTTTATAAGCTGCATAAACTTTTAGTGGGTCATGTCCACCTCTGTTTAAAGCAAAAATCTCATCATCTGACATATTCTCAACTAATTTTGCAGTTTCAGGGTACTTATTAAAGAAGTTTTCTCTTGTGTAAGCTCCACCTTTTTGTTTGAAGTTTTGGTACTCACCATCAACCGTTTCTTCCATAAGTTGAAGAAGTTTTCCTGATGTGTCTTTTCTTAATAACTCATCCCATTGTTTTCCCCAAATAACTTTTACAACTCTCCAGCCATTACCTCTAAAGTTACCTTCAAGCTCTTGAATGATTTTACCATTTCCTCTTACTGGACCATCTAGTCTTTGTAGGTTACAGTTAATAACAAATACTAAGTTATCTAAACCTTCACGTCCTGCAAGTCCTATTGCACCTAATGATTCTGGTTCATCACATTCACCATCACCCATATAACAATATACTTTTTGTTCACTACAATCTTTTATACCTCTGTCAGTTAAATACTTTAAAAATCTAGCTTGATAAATTGCTTGTATTGGGCCAAGACCCATAGAAACCGTTGGAAATTGCCAGTATTCAGGCATAAGTTTAGGATGGGGATAAGATGATAGTCCTTCGCTTAAGGCTTCTTGTCTAAAGTTATCCATCTGTTCTTCACTTAGTCTTCCCTCAACAAAACTTCTTGCATAAATACCAGGAGCAATATGTCCTTGATAAAAAACTAAATCTCCACCATCTTTTTCATTTGGAGCTCTAAAAAAGTGATTGAATCCTACATCATATAATGTGGCAGAAGATTGAAATGAAGCAATATGACCTCCTAGCTCCAATTTCTTTCTTGAAGCTCTTTGTACCATCATAGCAGCATTCCATCTAATAGCAGACCTAATTTTTCTTTCTATATCTCTATCACCTGGCATTTTCGGCTCATTTGCCACATCAATACTATTTATATATGCAGTAGTAGCTCTAAATGGTAAATATGTACCATTTCTTCTAGCCTTGTCTATAAGCTGTTCTAATAAGAAGTGGGCTCTTCTTGGACCTTCTTCTTCTAATACTGCTTCTAATGCTTCAATCCACTCTTGAGTTTCAAGAGGATCGATATCTTTTAAAACCGTGTTTAAGTTTTCAACTGACATTTCTTTTTCCTTATAGATTTTTTATAAAAAATTTAAGTTAAAACAAGTATTTCTTATTAACATATTGTAATAATATGAAGGAATAATGTAATAACAGTAGCCTTATATTGTATTGTGATAGTATGGTACATATTTTTAGTTAATGTAGACTTAAAATAAGATTTATTTAAAAATTTAAGTGAAAATAGAAAGAATATCAAATATAATAGAAAAATATTAAAAAAAGGTTTTATATTGATTGATGAAAAATCATCATTTAGAGTAATAATAAATAGCCAAAATTTAGCAAAAGTAAATATGTGTAAAGATGAGGCTTTAATTAAGAATTTTAATGAAAGTTCTTCTCCTATTTTAAGAATTTACCACTGGAGTAAATCCATAACTATTGGTATTTCTCAGGATATTAAAGATTATTCTTATTTAAATGATTTTAGTGAAGATATTGCCAAAAGAGTTACAGGTGGAGGAGTACTTTTTCATGGACATGATTTATCATACTCTTTGGTCTTACCAAGTAGCTATTTTAAAGATTATAAGATTAAAGAATCATATGAAAAGATTTGTTACTTTCTAATTAATTTTTATAAAAAACTTGGACTTGATGCTAATTATGCTAAAGATATAGAAGATGTAAATTTAAGTAAAAATGAGTTTTGTCAAGTTGGATTTGAAGCTTATGATATTTTAATAGATAAAGATAAAATAGGTGGAAATGCACAAAGAAGAACAAAACGACTTGTGTTTCAGCATGGTTCAATTCCTTTATATTCTGTAAATGATAAAAAAGTTCTTGATAATAGAATAGGACTTACACTAGAGGATTTAGGAATTGACTTAACATATGATGAAGCTACAAAGCTTTTAATTGAGTCATTTCAAGAGACTTTTAATGTGGATTTAATAAATTCAGAATTAAATGATAAAGAAAAAGAAGAAGAAAAAAAATTACTAAAGGAAAAATATGACTTCGTTTACTAGTAGTGCTCCAAAAAAAGAAGTAAAATTTAGGAAACCTGAGTGGCTTAGAAAAAAGATTAATCCAAGTGCTCAAAAAGAGATGGAATCGCTTTTAAAAGAAGTAGGTGGATTGCATACTATTTGTCAAGAAGCAAAGTGTCCAAATATTAGTGAGTGTTTTTCTAAGAAAAATGCAACTTTTTTAATCCTAGGAAATATTTGTACAAGAAGATGTACTTATTGTAATGTAAAAACAGGACTTCCAACAGAGGTTAATTTAGAAGAAATAGAACAGGTTACAAAATCAGTAATACAACTTGGTTTAAAATTTGTAGTAATTACAAGTCCAGCTAGGGATGATTTACCAGATGGAGGAGCTAGTCAATTTTATAGGGTTACTCGTGATATTTTAGAAAAATCACCTGGAACACAAGTAGAAGTTTTAATACCAGATTTTAAAGCAAAAGAAGAGTCTCTTCAAAAGGTAATAGATTCAGGAGCTGTTATCATAGGTCATAATATCGAAACAGTACCTAGTATGTACAAAATAAGAAGAAATGCTTCTTATGAAAGATCACTTCAAGTTTTAAAAAGATTAAAAGAGTTAGGTCAAAATAAAATAAAAACAAAAACAGCACTTATGGTAGGACTAGGGGAAACAGAAGAAGAGATGATTCAAGTTTTTAAAGACTTACTTGATGTTGGTTGTGAGTTTTTAAGTATAGGTCAATATTTAGCTCCAAGTGGCGATTATGCTAAGGTAAAAGAGTTTGTTAGACCTGAGCAATTTGAAAGATATAAACAACTTGCTTTAGATATGGGGTTTAAGTTTGTTCATTCAAGTCCATATGCTAGAAGTTCTTATTTAGCCCATGAGTATTTAGGTCATGAAAGTGCAAATAAAGAGCTTGAAATCTAAAAATTTAAGAATTAAAGAGAAATGATACCTTAGGGTATATTCTCTTTAAATTCATCAGAATACTTCTTAACTAAGTGCATTATTGAGATAAAAAATGTCACTGTAGCAGGACCTATAATCATACCCCAAAAGCCAAAAGTTGATAGTCCAGCTACAATAGAGAAGAAGATTAAAATTTCATTTATTTTAGTAGGACTTCTAACTATTTTTTGGTTTATATATTTTATGATTATAGGTTTAGCAAAGGTATCTGCAAAAATAGAAATCATTAAAATAGAATAAGCAGCTATTACAATAGCGTTTGTTATGCTTCCTGTCACTGCTTCATAAATAGCTATTGGAACCCACATAATAGCTCCTCCAATTACAGGTATTAGTGATGCAAAACCATATAAAACCCCAAAAAGTAAGCCATCATATCTATAAAATGTTAGGAAGAAACCAAATAAAAACCCTTCAAATACAGCAGTAACTAAAATAGAGTATAAAACTACTGTCATTACATTTGATGATTCTGAGAAAAGAATAATTGAATCATCTTTTTTTATAGGTAATAAGCCTTTTACATATGTAGAAAGACTTTGTGCATATAATGTAAAAAAGAAGAAAAATATAAGTATCATAACCATATCCATCATAAAAGATGCGGAGTTTTTCCCTAGATATGCTCCTGTAGATATGATGTTTTGAGCTAGTTGTCCCACATCGATTTTTTCTAAGATTTGATTTAAAAGGTCTTTTAAAAAGTGAAAGT
This sequence comes from Arcobacter roscoffensis, assembly GCF_024267655.1. NCBI lineage: Bacteria > Pseudomonadati > Campylobacterota > Epsilonproteobacteria > Campylobacterales > Arcobacteraceae > Arcobacter > Arcobacter roscoffensis. The sequence continues at coordinate 2,477,027 of NZ_CP100595.1, read as the reverse complement.
CTTCTGATATGTTTTCAACCCAAAGTTTTAGTTTCTCAAAACTATTTATAAGCAGTTTTTGATCAATTCCTTTAAAGGCATTTGCAAAGGAAAAAATACAATACATAACGGGAATAAAAAATATTCCAGCTAAGCCAAGAGTCATAAAAGATGTCGAGGCTATTCTACTTTTTAATCTATTCTCTAAGAAAAAAGTCAAAGAGTTTGTTGCTACTGCTAAAAGTAAGGCTACAAACATAGCTTTTAAAAATGGAGAGAATAATTCCACCATAAAAAAGATTGTAACTATAGCAATAGCAATTAAAAAGTAGACTGGTTTCAAAGAAGCTGTCCTTGATTTTCATGAAGTTTTTCACTTCCTGGATAAGATAATCTAAACATTTCATATGTTTTCACAGAAGCTATTCTTCCTCTTGCCGTTCTTTCTATATATCCATTTGCTAAAAGATAAGGCTCAATTGCATCTTCAATAGTTCCCTCGTCTTCACTAAGTGCAGCCGCCATTGTAGAAAGTCCCATTGGCTTACCTTTATTTGAAACTAGAAGTTCAAGTAGGTTTATGTCCATCTCATCAAAACCTGTTTCATTAACTCCAAGTTCATCAAGTGCATATTGAGCTCTTTTTAAATGAATTGAGTTTTCATTTTCAACTTCAGCAAAATCTCTTACTCTTCTAAGTAGTCTTAATGCAACTCTTGGTGTTCCTCTACTTCTTCTTGAAATTTCATGTGCGGCATCGTCTTCACAGTTTTTTTCAAGCTTAACAGAAGCTTTTTGAATGATTTTTGCAAGTTCAGCATGAGTATAAAATTGCATTCTAAAGTGCATACCAAATCTCTCTCTTAAAGGATTTGAAAGCATTCCAGCTCTTGTTGTTGCACCAATTAAAGTAAATCTTGGTAAGTCAATTTTTACAGTTTGAGCAGCAGGTCCTGAACCTATAATAATATCTAGTCTATAATCTTCCATTGCAGGATAAAGTATCTCTTCAACAGCAGGACTAAGTCTGTGAATCTCATCAATAAAAAGAATATCACCTTCTTCAAGGTTAGTTAAAATTGCAGCTAAATCCCCTGATTTTTCTATCATAGGACCTGCTGTAATTTTGATGTTTGTGTTCATTTCATTTGAAATAAGATATGAAATAGTAGTTTTACCAAGTCCTGGAGGTCCATAAAAAAGTATATGATCTAAAGCTTCAGCTCTTTTTTTTGAAGCTTCGATAAAAACTTTTAAGTTTTTCTTGATTTTTTCTTGACCTATATAATCATCCCATGAAGAAGGACGTAAACTAACTTCTGCATTATCCTCTTCAAAAGAGACTTGCTCAACTTCTACAACTCTTTCCATTCTTAGTACTCTTCCTCTTTTGCAGGAAATGACGAGTCTTGAACATCACTTCTATATTGATTTACTGCTTCTTTTACAGTTTCTGCACCATTCATGTAGTGTCTTACAAATTTTGGTTTAAACTCTTCAAAGAAACCAAGCATATCAGACCAAACTAAAACTTGTCCATCAGTCACGTTTCCAGCACCAATACCAATAGTAGGAATAGATACAGCTTCACTAATTTTTTTAGCAGCATCACTCATGACACCTTCAATAACAACAGCAAAAGCTCCTGCTTTTTCAACTGCAATTGCATCTTTGATTAGTTGTTCTGTATCTTCTGGTGTTTTTCCTCTTACTTTGTATCCACCTTCACTTCTCACATACTGAGGCATAAGTCCAATATGTCCCATAACAGCAATAGAATTTGATGTTAGATGTTTGATAATATGTGCTCTATCTTCTCCACCTTCAATTTTTACTGCTGCTGCACTTGTTTCTTGGTAAACTTTTACTGCATTGTTTAAAGCGTCATTTTCATTGTTGTAAGTTCCAAAAGGCATATCTAAAATTACAAAGGCTTTAGGTGCTCCTGTACAAACTGCATTTGTGTGATAAATCATTTGATCAAGTGTTGCAGATAAAGTATCTGGCTTTCCAGCGAAGCTCATGTTTAAACTATCACCTACTAAAATCATATCAGCAATCTCTTCAAATAGTTTCGCAAAAAGTGCATCATAAGCTGTAATCATTGTAAGTTTTTTATTATTTTTAGCTTTTTTTATTTTTGTTACATTCATTTTTTCAAAATCATTTTTGATAATACTCATTTTAAGTTTTCCTAATAGTGTATATAAATTTCTAAATATTGTATCTAAATTATTCCAACATTATCGTAAAGTAGGCGCTGTTTTAGAAAAAATTAATAAATATAAAGCTACATTAAAGTAACGAAAAAAGGTTATTATACATATGATTAAAAAATTAATTTTATTCTTTACAATACTTGTTATAAATCTCTATGCAAATATTAGTGTTTCAGGACTTAGCGAAAAGCAAACTTTATGGCTTAAAGAACATCCTGTTATTGTTGCTCAAAATGAAGCTGATTATATTCCTATAAATTTTAGCAAAAATAGTATTGCTCAGGGATATTCCATAGATTTTATGGATCTACTTGCTTCAAAACTTGGAATAAAAGTACAGTACACTCAAGGTCGTTCTTGGGATGAATATCTTGAAATGGCAAAAAAGAAAGAAATTGATATAGTTTTAAATGTTGTGAAGACAGATGAAAGACAAGAGTATTTGAGTTTTACAAAACCTTATTTAAAATCCTATCCTTTTATATATTCAAAAAAAGATAAAGCAATTAACTCAATTGAAGAGTTAAAAGGTAAAACCTTAGCTATTCCAAAAGGTTATTATTTTGAATCACTTTTTACAAAATATTATCCAGAGGTAAAGTTATTATTTTCAAAAGATAATTTAGAAGCTTTAAAAGCTGTATCAACTGGTCAGGCTGATGCTACTGTTGGTATGGCTTCTACTTTTGAACACTTAATAAATGAACATTTTATAACAAATGTAGCAATAAGTGCAGAAGCAAAGATAGAAGGTATTTCTAAATATTTTGAAAGAATTGGAGTTCGAAAAGACTGGCAAATATTTCAAGAAATACTTGATATTGCAATATCACAAGTTAAATATGAAGAAGAGTTATATTTAAAAGAAAAATGGAAATTAGCATTTGAGAAAAAGAAAAATAAAGTCTTAAAGACTTTTACAAAAGAAGAATTGGCTTGGATAGAAAATAAAAAAGTTTTAAAAGTTTATAATGAAAAAGATTGGGCTCCATATAACTATATTTTAAATGATAAACCCATGGGATATTCAATTGATTATATTAAAAAAATAGCAGATGAATTAGGTTTGGAATTAGAGTTTGTTAGGGATATTTCTTGGAGTAGTGCTTTAGATAAATTAAAAGCAAATGAGCTTGATTTGGTTTTAAATATAGCAAAAACAAAAAAACGAGAAAATGATTTCTTGTATACAAAAAATAGTTTTCTTAAAATAACTAATGGCTTTGTTTTAAGAAGAGATAATCAAATAGTAGATAGTTTTGAGGATTTAGATGGTAAGAAATTAGCTATTGTAAAAGACTATTTTGTTGATGAATTAATACAAGCAAAATACCCAAATATTGAAGTTTTAGCGCTTAAAAATAGTACAGAGGTTGTAAGGGCTGTATCTGATGGTTTTGCAGATATAGGTCATGGAACATTGGGTTCACTACAACATGTGATGCTAGAAAATTATATTACAAATTTAAAGTATATAAAAGAAAATGAATCTGTAAATAGTTTATATATTGCATCAAATAAGAATAATGAAATCCTTATATCTTTGATAAATAAAGTTGAAGAGTCTTTATCTATTTCACAGTTAAATGAAATAAAGAAAAAATGGTTTATAACAAATGAACATAAAAACCCATCTTTTGAACTAACAAGTGAAGAAAGAATTTGGCTTAGTAAAAATGAGATTGTTTTAGGAGTAGATAATGACTATGCTCCAATGAATTTTCTTGATGAAAATAAAGAGTTAAAAGGTCTTTCTGTAGATTTTATCGAAGCTTTAGAAAAACAAATAGGTAAAAAAATAAATTTCCATATAGATACTTGGCCAAAAGCTTTAAATAAAGCAATGAATCATGAAATAGATGGAATTGTAAATATCAATGAAAGCGAAACAAGAAAAGAAAAGCTTCTTTTTACAAAACCTTATATTACTATTCCAATGGGTGTTATCACAAAAAATGATTTTCAAAAACATTCAAATTTAAAAGGCTTTAAAAATAAAATTTTAGTAGTAAAAAAACAGACTGTTGAAGTAGAGTATTTATCTAAAAACTTTCCTGATATAAAAGTAATGATTGTAAACAATTACAAGGATGCTCTTAGTTTAATAAGTGAAGAAAAAGTTGATGGTATTTTTGCTCCTTTACCTATAATACTTCATAATATTAAGAAATATCTAATATCAGACCTAAAAGTAAATGTAATTCATTTTAATGAAACTATTGGACATCAAAAAATTGGTGTTAACAATAATAATCCAGTTTTATTATCAATATTAAATAAAGGTATAAATCAAATTGATATTCAAAAAAGGGATGAAATTATTGATAAATGGTTAAAGGTTGAGTATCAACAAAATGAAACTTATACTTTTTTATGGAAGTATTTAATTGGTGCTTTATTAGTTATTTTAACTTTAGCTATTTTAATATTTATTTTGAAGATGAAAATTAATAAAGAAGTGGAAAAAAGATTAAGTATTCAAAAGCAAAAAGATGAATATGATTCTATTTTAAATGGCTCTTCAACTATGTTAGTTCTTCATTCAGGAAGTGAAATGACAAAGGTGAATAAAGCCTTTTTGAACTTTTTTGATTCATATGAAAATGTGGAAGATTTTAAAAAAGATTATGTGTGTATGTTTAATTTATTTAAGAAAGTAGATGCTCAAAGCTATATATCTTCTTTAAATACTGATGCAAATACTTGGGTTGAAGACTTGTATAATAAGCCTGAAAAAAATTTAAAAGTGATTTTATCAAAAGATGGAAAAGATGAACACTTTTTAATTCATGTAAGTTTGGTAAAACTAGATAATAGTGATTACTATTTAATAGAACTTATAAATATCACTTTAGAGATTTTACAAAGTCAAGAGATTGAAAATAAAAATAGAATCATCACAGAACAATCTAAAATGGTAGCCCTAGGTGAAATGATTGGAAATATTGCACATCAATGGAGACAGCCTTTGACTATAATATCTTCAATATCAAGTTCTTATAAACTTAAATATGACATGAATTTAGAAATAAATCATGAAGATTTAGTAAAGGATATGACTAAAATAACTGATACTTCAAAGTATCTATCTCAAACAATTGATGATTTTAGGAATTTTATAAAAGGTGACAAATTCAAAGATGAGTTTAATGTAAGTAGTAGTATCAATAAAGCTTTAAATATTGTAGGTACTGCTATGGCAAATAACTACATAAATATTCAAACTAAAATGAAAGGAAATCTAAGAATTGAAAGTTATGAGAATGAATTAATTCAATGTCTTTCAAATATTCTAAATAACGCAAAAGATGCTCTTAAAGATGTAGATGAAGAAAATAGAGTAGTAAGAGTTTTTCTTGAAGAGTTTGAGGAGGGTGTTGTTATTACTATTCATGATAATGCAGGAGGAATACCTGATAATATTTTAAAGAAAGTGTTTGAACCATATTTTACTACAAAACATGAATCACAAGGAACAGGTCTTGGACTTTATATGTGTTATAAGATAATAAATGAAAGTTTAAATGGCGATATAAAAATTATAAATGAAGAGTTAAAAGTAAATAATGAAGTTTATCTAGGAGCAAAAATCATAATACATCTTCCAAAGAAACTAAAGAAGGAAGATTAAATATAAAAAAAAGATGATTTTTGATAGAATGTAATATTTTATAAATATTTAATAGGATTATTTTAAATGGGTGAGAACACACAGAAAAAATTAGTTGGTTATATAACTTCATCAGTTCCTGATAATAGTTTTAGTATAGATTTAGCTTTTAGTATGAAAGAAGCAGGAGTTGATATTTTGGAGTTAGGTATTCCTTTCTCTGATCCTGTTGCTGATGGACCTGTAATTGAAAAGGCAAATCAGATAGCTTTAGCAAATAACTTTAAACTTGACGATTTATTTGAAGTATCTTCAAAAATAGCAAAAGATATTGATACTTTATGGATGGGATATATGAATCCTTTCTTTAGTTATGGAGTTGAGAACTTTTTAAAAAAAGCAGATGAATTTGGTGTAAATGGAACAATTATTCCAGATGTACCTTTTGAAATGGCAGAAAATTTAAAAGATTTATATACTAAATACAATAAAGCAAATATTTCATTTGTAGCTCCAACTCATAATGAAGACAGAATTAAGCAAGTAGTTGAAAATTCACAAAAGTTTATCTATATGGTTGCTTACGCAGGTATTACAGGTAGTGGTCAAAGTGAAGATTTATCAAAAGTAATTGAGAATGTAAGAAAACATACTACAACTCCTTTATATATTGGGTTTGGTGTTGATGAAAAAACTTGTGAAGAAAAAGTAAAAGGTGTTGATGGTGTTATTGTAGGAAGTGCTTTTGTAAAGCACTTAATTGATGATAGCTTATCAAATAGTGAAAAAATAAATAAAATCTCTTCAATTGCAAAAGAGATTAAAGAAAAAATAAACCAATAAAATGCATATTTTAAATAAAGATATTGAGTTTATAGAAGAACAAAGAGAGTGTTCTTATTTTGATAATGAAATATCTGATATAAGATATAGATATATGTTTGACTGTTCTACTGAACAGTACCAACAAATGCTTGAGCGAGGCTGGAGAAGGTTTGGTAAAATGCACTTTGTTCCTGAGTGTAGAGCTTGTAATAAATGTATATCTATGAGGATTGATGTTAAAAATTATAAATTTTCAAAATCAGAAAAAAGAGTAATTTCTAAAAATAAAGATACAAAACTTTATATTAGACCTCCATCTATGACAGTTGAACATTTAGATTTATACAACAAATACCATGAGCTTATGAACCAAAAAAAAGATTGGCCTTTCACAAAAATAGAGCCAAATGAATATGCAAAATCTTATGTTGAAGGTAAATCTTCATATGCAAAAGAGTTTTTGTATATGAAAGATGACAAATTAATAGGTGTTGCTTTAGTAGATATATTACCTAAATCTATCTCTGCTATTTATTGTTATTATGATCATGAATATGCAGATTTATCAATTGGAAAATTTTCTATTTTAGCTCAAATTAAAATAGCAAAAGAGATGAATATTCCTTATATATATTTAGGTTATTGGATAAAAGATCATTTTTCTATGGGATATAAAGAAGCATATCAGCCATTTGAAGTTCTTAAAAATAGACCTACAATAAATGAAGAAACTGTATGGGAAAAATATGAACTATAATATAGTTGTAATTGTTTCGGCTGTAATTTGTGCTATAATTTCTTTGTTACTAAGCTACTATGGCGTATTGTTAATATTAGATGAAAATAGCTCACTATTTAAAATAGCTCAATTAGCTATAGCTGTAGCATCTATGACAACTTTTTATGCACCAATCAAACATTTATTGTTAAAATATATGGATATAGATATAGAAGAAAGTGAGAATAAAAATGACTAGATTTTTAATTCCTTTTTTATTTCTAGTGACATTTTCTTTTGCTCAAATGCAAGAAAATGAAAACTTTATAGAAGAAGAGAAAGAGTCTTCAGTTGATTGTCTTATTTTAAAAGATGAAAATTCAATTATATGTAAATTTGAAACACAAAGAAGTGTTGAAGACCAAACTATTATAGCTCAGTGGATTGACCCTACGGGTGAGGTTTCAAGAAGTAGAGAAATGATAGTTCCTGCTGGACATGGTTCTATTTATGATTATAGATATATAAAAGGTAGAGTAGATGGTACTTGGACTTTTAAGATAATTCTTGACAATCAAGAATATACTACACAATTTGAATTGAAGTAAATTAACTTCTTTTCAAATTATTGTTTAAGCTAATCACTAAATTCATAGATTTTTTATTGAAACTATTTATTAAACTTTCATTTTTTTCATCAAAAACTAAGGCTCTTTGAGTTTGAGCTAAATCTTTTAAATACTCTTGTATCTCAATAATAAGTTTCTTTTCATCTAAAAGTAAAACTGTTTTATTACATATTTCTTTTAATCTTTTTTCATCTTGTGATGATGAATTTTTAATATCAAAAGATAAAATTTCATTTGAGATTTTACTAAATAAGTTAAGTTTAGTTTCTCTCATCCATTTGTTATGATCATTTTTTTTATTAATTTTTGAAGTTATAATACTATCAATAACCTTTGTAGATACAGCACTAAATAGAGCTGTTTTTGCAACTTGTCCTAAGATATTAATTCCTACATTTAGCATTTTAAATCCTTTATAAATAAAATTTTAAAACTAAAATACTTAATATCTTATTAAAACGATAATTATTATCATTAATGTTTTATTAAGATAGTGTTTTGTATCATATTAAAAATGATACTAATTATCAAGGTATAAAATGAAAAATATAAATGAAACAAATTTATATAAAAAAAATATAAAACTTCAAAATAATTTATTTAGAGTATATGCTTTAGCATTAATACTTGGAACTATTATTGTAGTTTACAAAGGGTTTATGTAGTGAAAAGATATGAGATTAGTTTTGAGTCATTTTTGTCAAACTTTAAAAAATCTGTTTCTAAATCAGGATATAAAAATTCAATTCAAAAAGATTATATATTAAAAATACTCTATTTTAGTGATGAACATTTGAGTGCTGAACAAATAGTGAATATTGCAAAAAGTTTATATAAAATTGATTTAGGAATCGCAACTGTTTATAGAACTGTAAAGTTTTTTGAGTCAATGAATATAGTAAAATCTTTAGATATTGGCGATGGCACAAAAAGATATGAGTTGAATATATCAATCCATCATGATCATATGATATGTACAAACTGTGGTAAAATTATTGAATTTACTGATGATTTGATAGAAGATCAGCAGGAGTTAGTAGCAAAAAAGCATAATTTTAAATTAAAAGATCATATTATGACAATATATGGAATTTGTGAAGATTGTCAAAATAAATAACTATTGATAATCATTATCAATATAATTTAAACTAAAAATTACTATAATCCTATTTATATTTTATATAAGAGGATTATAATGAAAATAAACAATAAAATCTTTTTACTTTTTACATCTTTATTTATATTACTTTTGATATTAATCTATTTTATTTTAAAAGATAGAGAGTTAAAGACTTTAGTTTTAGAAGATGAAATAGTTAAGAATAGAGTGAATAGTTTAGGCAAAATTTTAGATACAAAAAAATTGCTTCTTGATAATATAGCTTATGAGTATTCCAAAAATCAAGCTATTATAAAGACTTTAAAACAAAAAAACAAAAACTATAAATTTCATGAAATAGCTTCAAATTTAGATATATCTTATTTTATATTACTTGATAATAAAAAAAATATAGTCTATAGCGAGGTTTTTGATACAAGTTCTAAAGAGTATATGAGCATTTCAAATAATATAAGGTATTTTTTTGAAGATGGTGATATTGAAAAATATTTGAGTAAAAGTAGAAAGTTGAAGTTTACTACTTTTGAGTATGAAAAACTAATGTTTTCCATGGTAAAAATTGAAAATTTAGGTTATATTTTTGTTGCAAAAGCAATAAATGCAGACTTCTTAAATGAATTATCAGATATTTTAAACACTTATGTATCTTTATTACCAAGTTACACTTTAGAAAATACTCATAAAGAAAGCTACGGTTTTAAATATGATATAAATAGAGAAGAAAAAGAAAATATCTATATAAATATTGAAGTAAATGACTATTTAAATGATAATTTTTATTTATTTTTAAAGATGAAGAGAAATATTTACAATGAGATTAGGCAAAGTAATAAGCTTCTTTTAGAACTATTTTTTGCATCTTTTATCATCTTTATTTTTATTATATTTGTATTTATAAATAAAATATTTACAAGTAGAATTGAAAAAATCTCAAACACTGTAAAAAGTGTTTCTAAAGAAAAAGATTTAGTAAAAAATATCGAATTAATTTATGATGATGAGATAACTTATCTTAGCAGAAAAATGAATGAAATGTTTAAAACTATTTATGAATCTCAAAATGAGAATATCAAAAAAGAAAGAGATTTTTTGCAATCAGTTTTAGATTCACAACAACATATTATATTTATTACAGATGGAACACAAATACAAAGTGCTAATAAAAAGTTTTTAGATCTTTTTAAAAATAGTAATAGCTTTATGAATAATATAGCAATACTAGATAATAAAACTAAAATGAGTTTATTAAATGTGGCTAAAACTCACTCTTCTATTGATAAGCCTGCAAAGTTTACTATAAATAATAGTGAAGAAAAATATTTTGTTTTTGATATATCAAAAGTAGAAATTAAAAAATATATTGTTTGTATGAATGATGTTTCTATGTATAATAAAAAAATTAAAGAGTTAGAAAATAAAGCCTCAGTTGATGAGCTAACTTCTTGTTATAACAAAAATACTATTATAGATTATTGTAAGTATTGGCTTAATATTAAAGATTTTGCTTTGATTATTGTTGATATTGATAGGTTTAAAAGTATAAATGATAATTATGGACATTTTATTGGAGATTGTATTTTAAGAGATGTTGCACTACTTTTAAAACAGCACTTGCATAGTGATGATTTAATAGGAAGATTCGGCGGTGAAGAATTTATTATAGCTGTAAATACTGAATATAAAAACTTAAAGAGGATTGCTAATAGATTAAGAGTTCTAATTGAACAAAAAGAGTTTTTTTATGAAAAATATAATTTGAGAATAACAGCTAGTTTTGGATGTACTTATTGTACAAAAGAAAAAGATTTTGATGACTATTTCAATATTGCAGATGAGGCTTTATATAAAGCAAAGAATAGTGGAAGAAATAAGGTTATACTTAAATAGTAATAGGTTTTATCCTACTACTATTTTTGTGATGTTATAAGCAATAAAAGATAAAATCCAAGCTGTTGTAGTTGTAAAGACAAATAAATAAGCTAAATACTTCCATCCTCCTGCTTCTTTTGCAAATACCATAGAAGCTGCTAAACAAGGTAAATAAATCATTACAAACACGATAAATGAAATAGCTGAGGCAAAAGGAATATTATCTTTGATTTTCTCAATTAAACCTTTTGAACTCTCATCATGATCTTCCCCTAAGCCATATAAAATACCAAGAGTTGAAACAACAATTTCTTTTGCAGCAAGTCCTGTTTCTAAGGCAATAGTCATTTTCCAATCAAAACCAAGTGGAGCAAATAAAGGCTCACTAGCTTTTCCAATAATACCTAAATATGAGTTTTCTAGTTTATACATAGCTAACTCATTTAATAGTTCACTTTTTTTATCTTCTGAAATTGCTAGGTCTATTTTACTAGCGTATTGTTCTTCAATTAAAGGGTACTTAGGATAGTTTGATGCAAACCAAATAAGAATTGAAGCTGCTAAAATATAAGTACCTGCTTTTTTTAAGTACATTAAAGCTTGGTTTGAAACAGTATGCCAGATTAGTTTAAATGATGGCATTCTGTATTTTGGCATTTCCATTACAAAAGGTTCATCTTCACTTTTAAATACAATAATTTTTAAAGCCTTAGCTGCAATTAATCCTAAAATTGCTCCACTTATATATATTATAAATAAGATATTCCCTGCATTACCTTCATTAAAAAAAGCACCCACAAAAAGTACATAAATAGGAAGTCTAGCTCCACATGACATAAACCCTATAATAAATAAAGTTAAAAGTCTATCTTTTTCATTTTTAAGTGTTCTTGCAGCCATATAAGCAGGAACTGAACATCCAAAACCTGTAACTAAAGGAATAAATGATTTTCCATGAAGTCCAAATTTATGAAAAAAACCATCAAGTAAAAATGCAACTCTACTCATATATCCAGTAGTTTCAAGCAGAGCTATACCAAAAAATAGTATTACAATATTTGGTAAAAAAAGAATAACTGCACCAACTCCTGCTAGTGCTCCATCAGCAATTACTGAGCTTAATTGATTATCTCCTAATGCTTCTTTTGTACCATCAATTAGCGAAGCAAAAAACGCATCAATCATATCCATAGGAATATTTCCTATTTCAAAAGTAAGTTGAAATAATCCCCACATTAAAAATAAGAAAATTGGTAAACCTAAAAACTTGTGAATAAGCAAAGAGTCTATTTTTTCAGTTGTTGATTTTGCTATGCTTTTTTCTTGTTTAACTGTTTCAGTTACAGCCCCTTTTGCAAAAGCAAATCTTTCATCACTAAATATATCATCCATATTTTTTGTATCATAATGAATAAATAAATGTTCAAAAGCGTGGGCAAGTACAGGTTGAAGTTTAACCCAAATTGGCTCATCATGAAAATATTTATATGTTTGTTTATCTTCTTTTAAAAGTTTAATTGCAAGTTGCCTATATGTTTGAGAAGTTCTAAAGGCATTTTCTTCCATTACTTTTACTAAATTTGAAATTTCTTCTTCCATTACATCAGAGAAAGTAAGTTTTGTAGGAAGTTTTGAAGAGTCATATTTTTTTACTATATTATCTATAACTTCTTTTATTCCTAGGTTTTGTGCTGCACTTGTTTTAATACAAGGTTTACCTAGAATTTTACTTAATTGATTTTCATCTACTTGAATATTCTCTTTTTTTGCTTCATCAATCATATTTAAAGCAATAATCATTTTTTTGTCAAGTGCAAGTAATTCTGATGTTAGATATAAGTTTCTTTCTAAATTTGTTGAATCAAGTACATTTAAAATTATGTCATAAGGTGAGTTTTCTAAATACTCTTTAGTAACTTTTTCTTCTAAGGTATAGTCATTTAAAGAGTAAGCCCCTGGAAGGTCTGTAATTTCTATTTTGTAGTTTTTATATTTAAATACAACTTCTTCTTTTGCTACAGTAACCCCTGAGAAGTTTCCTACTTTAAGTCTAGCATTTGAGATTGAGTTGATAAGCATTGATTTCCCAACATTTGGCTGACCAACTAAAGCTACTTTTATTACTTTTTCTTCTTTAAAATCTTTTATTTGCATTTTTCAATCTCAATTTTTGCAGCTTCTGTAAATCGTAGAGCAACTTTTGTATTGTTTATTTTTATTTCAATAGTACTTTTTGTTAAAGTTACTTCTTCTACATATATTTTAGAACCTCTTACTATTCCAAAAGAGTTAAATCTATTTTTTAGTGAAGCTTCACAATTTATAGATTTTACTATAGCAGACTCATTGATATTTAACTTATCGAGGGTCATTTTTATTCCTTGTCTTTAATAATGATTATTATAATACAATAAGCCTTGCTTATAGTTTATACATATAAAGTAAAAATGATAAATGAATCTAATATTTAATTTCATATGCTATTGATAATTATTATTAAGTTCAATATTGATATAATCTTTTTGATAATGAGTCTAGATTTATATTAAGATATAGTTAAGGCAGATAATATAAAAATCTACTAGTAAAAGGAATTTTTTTGATAAGTACAGAAGATATTATAAAAATAGCAGATTATTTTAGCATTATTGCTCACACTCCTGGAAGACTAAGAGTAAGAGTAAATCCTAAAATAAAAAATGAAGGTGGAAATATCACACTAGAGGATATTGAGAATTTACCAAAAAAAATAAATGGTATTAAAGAAATAAAGATTAAAAAAGTTATTGCTTCAGTTACAATTACTTATGAGCCAGCTGTTTTTGAACCAAGACTTTGGGAAGATTTAATAGCACATAAAAATTTAGATGAAGTAACAAAACTAATAAACACCCTAGCAAAGGAGGTAGTGTAAATGCAACAAAAAAATGTAGATCAGAACTTGTTGGATGCTCAAAGAGTTGATCCTAATGACCCCCAACCAGTATTATCTCAGGCTTTAAGAATTGCTGCAAATGACGAGTTTGAAGCTTATAATACTTATAGCAATGTTATTGCAAAGTTTGGAAATGTACTGCCATTTTCAAATATCATAAACTCTGAGATAAATCACTATAATGAGATTATACTTTTAATGCAAAAGTATGGCGTAGAAGCTCCTATAGTTGAGCAAGTAAAAGTACAATTACCAAACACATTACAAGAGTGTTGTGAAGTCGCAGTTGCTGCTGAGATTGATAATATAGCTTTATATGATGACTTGCTTATGTATGTAAATGAACCTGATGTAAGAGATCTTTTTTATAGAATTCAAGCAGCTTCATTTAACAATCACTTACCAGCTTTTAGAGCTTGTGTTGCTTCATTTTATAATCAAGTAAATCCTCAAATAAATAATCAAATGCCCAGTACAAATCAAAATGGGGCAAATATGATGGATAATATGGCTCAATATCAAGAATTACTTGATGATGCTATGAATGGAAACATAGATCAAAATAAAATTATGTCTATGTTATCTAATATGAACATGTCAATGATGAGTGGTCTTGCAGTTGGTGCTTTAGGCGGTATGGCACTTAATAGCATGATGAATAAAGAAGATAATACTGAAAATTAAAGGAGTATATCATGGCACTTCCATTTTTATTAGGTGTAGCAGTTGGAGCAGGGGCAGTAGTTGCATATAATAATAGTAAAAAAATAAAAGAAAAAACAGATGAATTTTTTGATAAGTCAAAAGATCTTGTAAGTGATGTAAAAGACAATGTAAAACAAAATGTTGAAGCTACGGTTGATTGCATAAAAGATAAAAAAGATAAAAACAAAACTCAAGATGAAGATTGTAAAGACAGTTGTGAGAAGAAAGAAGAGGGAAATAATGAAAAGTAATTTTGAAGAACCAAAAGTAATGACACATCATTTAGTAAGTGGAGCTGCTGTATCTTTACTTGCAGCAGGTACTATCAATGCTATGAGAATAAAAAAAGGTGAAACAAATATCAGAAAAGCTACATATGATGTGGTAAAAAGAACAACTCAAGGAACAATAGCAACAGCTTCAGTTGTAGCTGCAAGTTCATATAAAAATGAAAAAAATGGTATGTTCAAAGCCTTAGCTTCTTTAGCAGTTGGTGCTGCTGGGGTTTATGCGGTTGAAATGATTGATAAGAAGTTTAATAGTGAAGAGCAAGTACAAGCAGTTTCTTGTTCAACTGAAAATAATGAGGTAGTAGAATATGAATAATATAAATCAACAAGAACAAACACAAATAAATCCACAAGCAAATATGACAAATAATCAAGCTACTCAAAATGCTTTTTTATCAAACCCATATATTAATCAAAATCAAAATATGAATAATACTCAACAAGTTAATCCATATATAAATCAAGATACAAATAATTCTGCACAAAATCCAATAGCTAATCAAAATAATGTAAATGATTCATTTTTTAATGGTGATTTTGTAAAGGGTGCATTAATTGGCGCAGGTGTGACTTTTCTTTTAACAAACAAAACTACACAAAAAGCTATTTTCAATGGTTTTTCAAAGGGTAGTGAACTAGTTCAAGCAGGAATGGAAGAGTTAAAAGAGAGAATGGAAGATGCAAAAGCTCAAATGGAAGCTAAAAACTATTAAGGTTAATTATGAGTATAAATAGTTTTAGAAAAGTTCACGGTACATCTTTTAGAGCAAGATATAAGTTTGAACTTTTAAGTGATGAGTATCTTGATGAAAATATCCTTAAAAACTATCTTGAAAAAATAGAGCATGTAACTTCTGTTAGAATAAATAAAAAAGCTAAAAGTATAATTTTTACTTTTGATGAAGATGTATGTGAAGTAATAGAAGATAAATTAGCTTGTGTAAATGCAGATGAATTATTAAGTTCATTAGATGAAGAAGCAGCTGTATGTGTGTCTTGTGTAAGTGATGAAGAACCAAGCCTAAAACCTTTGATTTATGCTTCTAGTGCATTAGTTAGTGAAAGATTTATTAAAAATGATTTTATAAATGCAGCTATTTCAAGTAGTGCAGCGACACCTCTTTTAATAGAAGGAACACAAGAACTTTTTAAAGAAGGACTTACTTCAAGAGTTTTAGAAAGTGCAGCTGTGGGTATTTCTTTATTTAGAAAAGATTATCTTGCTGCTAATTCTACAAATGCAATGTTAGCTCTTGGAGAGTATATAGAAGAAACAACGGTTCATCGAAGTGATGATTTACTAAAAGAGCTTGCAAAACCAAATGTAAAAGAAGCTTGGCTTGAAAAAGAAGTTGATGGAAAACTAGTTGAAACTTTAGTTGATACAGATACTATTGAAGTTGGTGATATTGTAGTTGTTTCAGCAGGAAGTACTGTTCCTGTTGATGGACATATTGTAAATGGTAGTGCGAGTGTAAACCAAGTTTCTATGACAGGAGAGGCTGAACCTGTAAAAAAACAAAGAGGTGACAGAGTTATATCTGGGACTGTTTTAGAAGAGGGTAGGTTAAAAATCTGGGCTGAGCAAGTTGGTGCTAATACAGCAACACAAAGAATAAAACACTATATAGAAAACTCATTAAATGAGAAATCATTAGTTCAGCTAAAAGCAACTAAGTTAGCAGATAAATTAGTACCTGTTACACTAGGACTTGCTGGAGTTTCTTATGTGATGAGCAAAGATTTTGAAAGAGTGGCATCTGTTTTACAAGCTGATTATTCTTGTGCTTTAAAATTAGCAACACCAGTCGCTTTTAAATCTACTATTTCAAAAGCAGGTCATGAAGGAATTATGATAAAAGGTGCAAAATCTATCGAGGCTTTAAGTAGTGCTGATACTTTTATCTTTGATAAAACTGGAACTTTAACTCAAGGTGATTTAGAAGTTGTTGATGTACAATCTTTTAATGAAAACTGGACTGAAGAAGAGGTTTTAAATCTTTCTGCTAGTACGGAAGAACATTATTTTCATCCAGTTGCAGAAGCTGTTGTTAAAGCTGCAAAGAAAAGAGGCTTTGTTCATATGCATCATGAAGAAGTTGAGTTTATTGTAGCTCATGGTGTAAAAACAGAAGTAAATGGTAAAGCTGTAATTATTGGAAGTAGACATTTTTTAGAAGATGATGAAAAAATAGATTTTTCAGCTCATCAAGAAAAGATTGATAAAAAGCTTGATGAAGGTAAAACCTTACTTTATATTGCATATAATAATGAGCTTTTAGGAACAATTTCTTTAGTTGATCAAATTAGACATAATACAAAAGAGTCTTTAGAAAAGTTAAGAGAATTTGGTGTAAAAAAACTTGTAATGCTAACAGGTGATGTTGATAAAAAAGCACAAAGTGTTGCTAAAGAGTTAGGTATTGATGAGGTATATTCTGAATTGCTACCAAGTGATAAAGCTTCAATTGTAAAAAAGATGATGGAAGAGGGTAATAAAGTAGCCTTTGTAGGTGATGGAATTAATGATGCACCTGCACTAATTTCAGCTCATGTTGGAATTTCTATGAGTAAAGGTGCCGATATTGCTAAGGCAACTGCTGATGTTAGCTTGTTAAAAGATGATATTGCAGCTGTTGTTGAAGCTAAAGAGTTAGCACATAAAACAATGAAGTTGATAAACACAAATTTTAATGCAACAGTTGGTATTAATTCAGCTATTTTAGCAGGTGCTACTTTTGGAGCATTCTCTCCTATTGTGACAGCCTTTTTACATAATGGAACGACAATTGGACTACTTTTAAATTCAATAAGAGGCGTAAAGTTAAATAAATAGTTTTAATCCTGATAATAGTTATCAGTTTACTTTAAAGATAAAATAGTTATTATTATGATAATTATTATCAAAAGGATTAAAATGCCATTTATACTTCCACTTGCTACTATTTTAACAGCAGCACTAACTTATGAGACTTTAAAGGGAACAAAAAAAACTATTGACAGAAGAACAAGAAGGAAAAAAAGGAATGCAAAAGCTTGATTTAGAGGTAAAAAAAGAAGTTGCAAAAATAGGAATGACTGCAACTTTAGGTGCAACAGTTGTAACTTCAATGTTTATGAAAAACAAAGTAGCTAAAAAAACTCATGTTATTGCAGGGGCTGCTTTTTGTGGTTTTGCACTTTGGCATCATATGCTTTATCAGCCTGAAAACAAAAAAAAGAAAAAACTTGCTAAAAAAGAACTAAAAGAAGAAGTTATATTAAACGATAATATTTAGTGTTTGTATTTTAGGCAAACTTTGGCTATACTATTAAGCATTATAAAGTTTAAGGGCAAATTTTTATGGTAGATAACGAAGAGATAATAGAAGAACTTAAAAAAATTGTTAAACAAAAAGGTTTAAAATACACAGAACAAAGAGAAATTGTTTTAAGTATTTTAATTAATGCTGAAGATCATTTGACAGCTGAAGAAGTTTACAATGAAATTAAAAAACAATACCCAGATACAAATATTGGAATAGCTACAGTTTATAGAGCACTAAGTTTTTTAGAAGAAGTAGACTTAATTGTATCTATTAATTTTGGTACGGATGGAAAAAAATATGAGAGTAATGCAAAATCTCATCATGATCATCTTATTTGTACTTCATGTGGTAAGATCGTAGAGTTTTTAGATGATGAAATAGAGAAAAGACAAGACAGAATAGCTAAAAAGAATAAATTTAAAATTACAAGTCACTCTATGCAACTTTACGGAACTTGCGAAGATTGTACTCAAAACTAAAAGTTTAAACTTTTAGTTTTGTTTTATTATAGAATATCACCTTTTATATCTTCACTCCAGGCTTTAATTCTATCGTCTGTTAAATCATCTTGATTATCTTCATCAATAACTAATCCAACAAATTTTCCGTCAATTTCTGCTTTTGATTCATCATATTCATAATCACTAGTTTCTGTAAAACCTACAATATTAGCACCTTTTGAATTCACTTGTTCATAAATAGTACCTAGTGCATCTACAAATGTATCACCATATCCTTCTTGGTCACCTAGTGAAAATAAAGCTACGTTTTTTCCTGAGAATTCAAGTTCACAAAATTCATCCCAAACTTCATCTAAATCATCATTTAAATCACCATCACCCCAAGTAGAAGCACCAATAATTACTTTATCATATTGTTCAACTTTATCAAGGTTAGAACTTAAATCAAAAACTTCAAGTCCTCCTAACTCTTCTGCAATTTTATTTGCTACTTCTGTTGTATTTCCTGTACTAGTTGTATAAAATATAGCTGTCGCCATTTTGTAAATCTCCTGTTTTTATCTTATAATTGATCTAAAAGAGTACGGTATTGCTTTGATTTGATACTCTTTATTTTTTAATTCATCCACATATATAGGTATTTGTTTTTTAAACTCATCATCTTTTGGATAAGCTAAATATATTTGCTTGAAATCTCCTTTTTTTATTGACTCAATAGCACCTTCTAGTTCATCTTTTATATTTGGATTTTTAACTTCAATATTTTTCCATGATGTATAGATTTTAAGCTTACATATATCTTTTGCTTCAATACAAATTGAATCACCTAAATCTATTACATTTTTGTCTTTATGAAGTTTTCTAATCTTATTTAAAACGAATTCATGAAATAGTAAATGTTTATCAATAAGTAACTGCATATTATTATTTATAAAACAATGAGAAATTAGTTTTGCAGCAGGAACTAAACTTTTACTTGTTACGAATGTTGAGTTAGTAGTTTTGTTTAAATAGTTATTTATAATTTTAGTTGAATTAATACAAATTTTAAAGCTTTTAGAAATCTTGTGTGTTTTTATATTCGAAGTAGGAAGCATAGAATTTATTTTAAACTCAAAAGCATTTTTAAGAGAATAAATACTTAATCTTCTTTGTTCATATTTTGTAAAATTACAATATGGTTTTAAAACATAATTGCTAAGGTTTAAAAATAGCTGTCTTAATCTGTATTGAGAATTAAAACTATCAAAGCCTTTTGGTAAAAACTCCTTATTATTATCAAAACCAACAAAGTCATCACAGTAATTTAAATAGTTAAAACTCATATTAGTCCTTTTTCTTTGTACAGTTTGCGTAACATTGACTACAATCTGTAATGCCCATAATTTTTACATACTCATCATATACGCAAGAAAGTGATCTTTTTGCACAAATAAATGGGATGTTTTTTCTTTTTGCTTCATTTTTATACTTAAGCATTGTATTATGGTTTAAAAAAGAAGTAAGCATTACTATGCAATCAGTATCCATAGGAACTTTTTTCTTAGGAGCTGAAGATTTTTTTCTTGCATCCCAGTGATTTATAGTTTTTGCACCAAGGTTTTCTAACATATTTACAATGGGCGAGATTTTATCTCCTCCAATAACTAATATACTCATTTTGCTTCCTTTAGCAAGTACAACCAGTTGGTTCTACTAAATCTTTTTTATTTTTTATTTCGTAACAAGTAATCATTATAAATCCTTTATTATTGATAATCATTATTAGTATACTACATGAAGAAAACTTAAATATATATTAATATTGAGAATAGTTATCAGTATACTTTGAAATTTTAGAAATAAAAAAAGGAAGAAAGCAAAACTTCCTTCCCTTAGGTGTATTTTTATTGTGTCAATTAAAATGAATAAGCTAGGTTTAGAGCTACTTTTGATTTGTCCTTGTCAGACTCTAAAGATAAATCTGTATACATAATATCAGCAGCTAAGTTTTCAGTAAATGAATAGGCAGCACCTATTGTAAACTCTTTGTCTTCTTTATTTGTAGTATCATTATCAGCAATTGCATATAGTGCAGATAACTCCACATCAGAGATAGTATATCCTGCTGTAGCATACACTGTACTAGCATCTTTAGCATAAACATAATCACCTAATTCTTCTGTAGGATCAATATTATCACCAAAAGAAGCAATTGAACCTAAGCCATTATCATCACCAGCTTGAATATAACCAGCTGATAAAGCAAATCCAGCTACTTTTGTACTTGCCTCAAAATGTAAAACTTCTCCATCTTCTGTATTCGCTGCATCTTCTGAACTTTGAGCATAATGAGCAGTTAATCCAAACATATCCGTTTCATAAGTTGCTTTTAAACCATAGAAGTTTGCTACATCTTTAGCAGAATAAAAATAAGGGTTTAATTCAAGATTTTCAATTCCATTATATTTTGCATCAACAACATAAGCACCATCTTTTGTAACATCAGCAAAGTTTTTGCTTTCATCTGCACCAATTGCAGCTTGTCTTGTAGTGTATCCAGCAACTAATGTTGTATTTGGAATTAATTTTGACGAAGAAATTACAACTGCTTCATTGTAATCACCTAGCCACTCTAAATCAATCTCTTGTCTACCAGCTTTAATAGTAAGAATATCATTTGAGAATTCAATGTTTGCAGTATGCATAACAGCATTGTTTTCAAAATCACCTTCATAATTACCTGACTCTTTTTCAGAGAATTCGTGATTTGCTCTAAATCCAGTGTTTAACTTAAAACCATTTAATGAATCAGTTTCATAGTTTAAATCAAAAGTTCCTGCAGTAAAACCAGAGTCTTTTTCACCAGTTCCATTATCCCATGACTGATGATGAGCTGTAACTTCTCCTGAAACTTTTCCATTTTTAAAAGCTTCATCTACATTATTTGCAGCATATGCTGCTGATGTTAATACTAACGCACTAGCAATAATACTTAATTTTTTCATTTATTATGTCCTTTATTTTTGAATTTTTTAGGAGAAAAAATTCTATTTTGTAGTGGAATAGTAGTGAATAGAAAATTAATATTTACTTAATTATGATTATGGTTATCAATTTTATTTTGTGATTTTATGTAGGTTCACATACCAGTCATCTATAATATCTTCTGAATCTAGTTCTGTTAAAATTAACTCTAAACCTTCGCTTGTATAAAGGATCTCTTTGATTTTCTCTTCTGGTATATCCAGTGCTTGTGTGCAGTATTCTATGGCAACTTCTTCATAGATAAACTCTTCGACTCTATAGCCATCTTCAAAGTTTGTGATTAGAAAGTATGTTTCCATTTAAATCCTTTATGATAAATTTAATGAGAATTATTATCATAAATAAGCTTAAATGAAAGTAAGTTATAAAAAATAGAGATGTCTCTATTTTTTATTTACGAGGGGCATATTTGAAAAATACATATAAAACAGCAACCATTACAACTACAGTTACTACTGACATTATACTTAACTCAACTTCTGGACCTGCACCTCTTTGGTAATTTTTTGGCATAAAAAGAAACATCGTAGATAATAGCATAAATGATGATGTTACTACTGCAATTAAGTGAGCAAAAACTTTGTGTAATTTAGTAATATAAAAGTCTTTTACCATCTTCCATGTAATAAATGCTGCTGATAAAACTATCACCAAAACAATGATTTTTTCGTACTGTGGTTCCAATATCTCTTCCTTATATTAAAAGTTTCATATTTTATGGATAATATACTTAAATAAGGCTTTTTTGACTGGTTTTAGAAATAAACATATGTTTATTTAAGGATAAAGTAAAATAGTACTATAATACTTATATTAAAATAACTAAGGTAAATAACATCTTTAAACTAATTTCATTAATAATAATTATATTTAGTGTTGTCTTAAGTGCTGCAAATATTGAGCCTATACCAAATAAAATTGATGTAGACAAGGTAAAAGCAAAACTTGGAGAGAAACTTTTTAATGATAAAAGATTATCTTTGGATAATAGCATATCTTGTGCTTCTTGTCATGTATTAAATGAAGGTGGAGATGATAATAGTATTGTTGCAACAGGTATAGATGGTAAGCAAGGAGATATTAACACACCAACTGTTTTAAACTCTGTATTTAATTTTAGACAGTTTTGGGATGGACGTGCAAAAAGTTTAGAAGAACAAGCTTTAGGTCCTATTGAGAACCCAATTGAAATGGCTAGTGATTTTGATATTTTAGTAAAAAAACTAAAAGAAACTGAATATAAAGAGCTTTTTGAAAAAGTTTTTGAAGATGGTATTACAAAGAAAAATATAGCTAATGCAATAGCAGAGCATGAAAAGACCTTGATAACTCCTAATTCACCTTTTGATAAATATTTAAAAGGTGATGAAACTGCTATTACAAAAGAGCAAAAAGAAGGTTATGATCTTTTTAAAAATAAAGGTTGTATTGCTTGTCATAATGGAGTTAATGTAGGAGGAAACTTATATAGTAAGTTTGGTGTTATGGAAGATGCAAAGATTACTAATCTTGGAAGATACAATCTTACAAAAAAAGAAAAAGATAAACACTATTTTAAAGTTCCTACATTAAGAAATATAGAACATACAGCACCATATTTTCATGATGGAAGAACATATAGTTTACACGCAGCAGTTAAAATTATGGCACTTTATCAAGTAGGAAGACCAATGAGTGAAAAAGAAGTGGATTTGATAGTTGGCTTTTTGAAGTCTTTATCAGGTGAGTTAGCAAAAAAAGGGAGTAAATAAATGTTTCTAAAAGCAAAAAGTTTATTTGTTTCTTCTATTATTATCACTTCTATATTATTAGCAGGACTTTTTTTATATCTTTTTAAAATAGAAAATAGTGTAAAGAACTATGATAGTTACAAAAATAGTTTAATGCAGTTGAGACTTATAAATAAAGACTTTTCAAATTTTTTTAATATAAATAGTAAGTTAATTAATTTTGATGATATAGTACAAAAAACAGATAGTTTTGAATTTTATTTAAATAAACTAATAAAAAGTGATATAAAAAAAGATTTTGGAAATGAATTTTTAGAGCACTTGAATGATATAGAAAACAAATACTTACAAAAACTTGAGTTAATAGAAGATTTTAAATCAAGACATTCCACAAGGCTTAATTCTATTCATTATCTTTTTGATTTAAATTATAGTATTAGTGAAGATAAAAGTTTAGACAAAGAGTTAAAGGTTATTGTAAATAAGATAACTTTTCTTTTAGTTCAAGATTATGTAAATATAAATGAAAATGAAACTACTATTTATAAGAACTTACAGAACATAAAACTTAGAAGTTTTGATATTAAGATTGATTATTTTGATAAACATACAAGAAAAGTCTTGGAGTTAAAAAAACAGTTAAAAGAGATTTTAGAACAGTCTTTATCTGTGGATTTAAATGCAAGTATAATAAAAACTTCAAATAGTTTAGAAATCAATCATGATAAAGAACTTTTTCATCAGTTAATTATTGCATTAATGTTTTTTATATTATCTGTAATTTTAATAACTGTAATGGTAAAACTATATTTAAATACTCTAAAAATACAAAATGAACTTCAAGCCTTTAAATATGCTGTACAACATAGTGATAATTCAGTTGTTTTAACAGATGCAAATAAAAATATTTTATATGTTAATGAGATTTTTGAAAGTAACTCTGGTTATGAAAAAGAAGAAGTTTTAGGCAACAAACCAAAAGTCTTACAATCAGGCCTTACTCCTGAGAGTAGATACAAACAGTTAGATGAGAATTTAAAAAATGGTAAAAAATGGGAAGGCGAGTTTATAAATAAAAGAAAAGATGGTTCTATTTTTTATGAAAAAGCTTCAATTGTACCAATCTTTTTAAATGGTGAAGTAGTAAATTATCTTGCTATAAAACTTGATATTACAAAATATATTAAACAACAAGAAGAGTTAAAAGAATCAGCTATTGTATTTGAAAATACACAAGAGGGTATTTTAATCATAGATAGAAGTGGTGATATTGTAAGTGCTAATAAAGCTTATGAGGATATTTCAGGATATAGAATTGGTGAGTTAATAGGTAAGAAACCAAATGTTTTAACTACAAATAGACAAGATAAAATGTTTTATAAAAAAGTTTTAACTCACTTAAATAGACATGGCTATTTTAAAGGCAAGGTAAATGATATTGCTAAGGATGGGACATTGATTCCTACTTGGCTAAATATTACTGCTGTAAGAAATAAAGATGGCAAGATTCTTAAATATATTTCTATTCATACAAACCTTCAAGAGATTATTGACACACAAGAAAAAGCAGACTTCCTAGCTTATCATGATAGTCTTACATCTTTACCTAATAGAGTTATGCTTGAAGAACATTTAAATCATGTAATCGATGTATCAAAAAGAAATAACTATACAGTTGCACTACTTTTCTTAGATTTGGATAGGTTTAAAATCATAAATGATACTTTGGGTCATAATGTAGGAGACAAGCTTTTAATTGAAGTTTCTTCACGAATTAAATCTGTGTTAAGACAATCTGATATGCTTGCTAGAATGGGTGGAGATGAGTTTGTAATAGTACTAGAGTCAGCTAAAAATAAAAGTAGCGCAGGCTTTGTGTGTGAAAAGATTTTAGAGATAGTAAAACAACCTGTAAAAATAGATAACTTCAAACTAAATACAAGTGCTAGTATTGGTGTAGCTATGTTTCCAAGTGATGGTGATGATATGCAAACACTTATAAAAAATGCAGATACTGCTATGTATTATGCTAAAAAGCAAGGTAAGGATACCTTTGAGTATTATGATGAAAAACTTTCTGAGGATGTACATGATCAGCTTGTAATAGAACAAGCCTTAAAACAAGCAGTTCAGAAAAATGAACTTTATTTAAATTATCAAGCACAATATGATTTAAATACTAAAAAAACTAAATCTTTTGAAGCTTTAGTTAGATGGAATAATGACAAATTAGGTTTTGTATCCCCTGCTACTTTTATACCAATAGCTGAAGATACTGGTCTTATTGTACCAATAGGGGAGTTTATTTTCAAAAAAGCTTGTGAAGATTTTATGAAGCTTAAACAAATAGATACTACTCTGGAGTATATAGCTATTAATATATCAAGTGTACAGTTCAGGTCAGCAGATTTTTTAAATAATGTTAAAACAATTATTGAAGAAATAGGAATAAAGCCAAGTCAAATAGAGCTTGAATTAACTGAGCGATATATAATGGACTTTGGTGAAGATAGTATAAAGTTACTTAATGAACTTAAATTATTAGGTTTTAAAATGTCTATTGATGATTTTGGTACAGGCTACTCTTCAATGAGTTATCTTTCGAAGCTTCCTGTTGAAACTATTAAGATTGATAAAGCTTTTATTGACTATATTCCTAAAAATAATAATAACCTTCAAATTACTAAAGCAATAATAGCACTTTCAAAGAGTTTAGGTTATAGAACAGTCGCTGAGGGAATAGAATATCCAGAACAAGAGGATGTATTAAGTGATTTAGGATGTGATATTGGTCAGGGGTATTTTTATGCAAGACCTCAAAGTTTTGAAGATATTAAAAATAGTTTGATTTTATAAGTGTATAAATTTGTTACAATGTTACTATAAAAGTTATAGAAAATATACAGTTTTTAAAAATATATTGAAATAAAAATATTTAAATGATATTATTGTTATTAAATAACTAAAAAGTATCATAAAAGGAATATTTCAATGGAAAACTTATATGTGATGTTAGCTTCTATTGCGGTAGTTGGGCTTGTTGCTTTAACATTTGTCTACTATTTTGATAGTAAAAAATCATCGTAAAAATAGAAGTTTTAACTTCTATTTTTTCTTGATTGCATCTTTTGATTTATTGAAACAAAACATTCCCATTTTTTCATTTGTAAATGTCATAATACATGTACTTCCTGGGTCAGTAAGGGGAGTAAATTCATAAACTCTTACATTATAACCCTCAGTTTCAATATTGTACTTTACGTCAGGTTCAATATCTTTATTTGTCCAACTTTTAAGTTGAGACCAACTAAGAGCATAGGCAAAGTTGATACAAAATGCCAGTAAAAAAGTAGAAACCAGTATTTTTTTCATATTTATTTCCTTTAAAGTATTTTTCTAAGTATATAAAATAGTAGATAAAAAATTTAATTTAACATGATATTTCAACAATAGGTAGTTTTGAATTACATGTATAATATCCAATTTTTCTATCTTTATAGTTATTGTAAAAAATAGCATACTGTTCATATTTTAAAGCAAGATTTATTGCTTCTTGAAAGTTTATATCATATATCAAATAACCATCTTCACTATGCTCATCTAAAAAGCCTCTTGCATAAAGATATTGAAGTTCTAACTTCTCTATGTCTTTTCTTAGAAGCATATGTCTATCTTGATTTTCTATACAAGATAGAAGTTCATTTTGGGGATTAAAGGCTGTAATAATTGCAAAGTTTCTTGTAAATAAAAAGTTGCTTTTATATTTGTCAAAATCTTTTAGATTAAATATAAAATCATCATCAATTTCATAATAGTTTTTGTAATATATATCTTTGTAATCCATATTTTAAATATTTACTCTTTAGTAGTTTCAATATCAACTAGCTCAACACCTATGCAATCTTTTTTATTTAGTTTTCTAGCGTTTACATCTTCTTCTGCAAGAGTAACTAAATCTGCAAAGTCATCCTTTCTAGCTTCAAACTGGTAAAGCTCTTTTTGTGTTTCTATTTTAAGTTTACAATTATCACTTTTTGTGTTTAAAGCTATATTTCTTATACCTTTAGCAAACTCACTTTTAATAACCTTTGCAACTTTTTCATTTGCAAGTAACTGTTCTAGTGTAACTTCTAAGTTAAAATCAGACTTGCATAATATCTTGTAAGTAACCAAAATCTTACCTTCCATAAAATGAACCTTTATTTTTGTTTTTTATATTTTAACGAAATTTTTTTGATTGTTTAGATTTTATTGCAATTTGTTATATTTTAGATAAAATCTAAAATATATAAATTTGAGGATGTTTTATCAATGGGAAATAATCAACAAAAAAATATTGCAATGTTTATAGATTGTGATAATGTTAGTGCAAAATATATAGATAGTATTTTTAAAGACCTATCTCAATATGGAAAAATCACTATTAGAAAAGCATATGGAGATTGGTCAAGTAGACATCTTAATACTTGGGAAAATGTTTTATTAGATTATAGTATTCAGCCTTATCAGCAATTTGCTTATACAAGCAATAAAAATGCTTCAGATATTGCAATTGTAATTGATGTTATGGACTCAATATATACAAAAGATATTGATATTGTCGCTTTAATTACAAGTGATAGTGATTTTACTCCACTTGTTGCACGGATATTATCAGATGCAAAAACTGTACTTGGCTATGGAGAAGAAAAAACACCAGATGCTTTAGTAAAAGCTTGTTCACAATTTATCTATGTAGAAAAATTTATTCAATTACAAGAAAAAGTACAAGTGCTTGATGATACTAATGAATACAAATATGATTTTAAAATTAGTTATAAAGGTAATGATTATGATGCAAAAAAAGATAAGAATCTAAAAAAATCTCTTCTTGATGCAGTTGATCAAGTATCTGGAAATAATGGATGGGCAGATTTAAAAGATGTAGGTTTATATATCAGTCAAAATAGTTCTTTCTCTCCTATTAATCATGGGTTTAATAAATTAGGAGCATTAATCAAATATCTTGATATTTTTGAAGTTCGATATATCAATGATAATTTAACTATGTTAGTAAAGCCAAGTAAAAAAGTTTTTCAATGATATTGAAAATATATAATGGCCTGAAAAAATAAGACAAATAATTCAAAAGATTTATTTCTCAAATGTTAAGATAAGAAGAGAATATATGGAGAAAGAAATGGCAAGAAAAAAAGGTCAAACATATAGTGCAGAGAAAAAAGTACAAATAGTACTTGAATTGCTCAAGGAAGAGCAAACATTAGCTCAAATTGCTAGTAAATATCAAATAACAACAAAATCTATTCAAAACTGGAAAAAGCAGTTTCTAGAGAATGCAGCAATAGCAATGGAGCCTGCAAAAGCAGTAAGTGAGTATAAGTCACAAATAGCAGATAAAGAACACGAGATTAAGAATCTACAAAAAGCTCAGCATTAGTTCGAATCTATCATCCAGATTTAAATCCGGATGATATTAAACTTTATACTGAAATAACTCAAAATATTAATGATGCTTATCAAAAGTTAGAAAAGATTTATGGGAAATAAAAGTTTAATATTCTTCAAATTTACCTTTAAATTGTTTATTCGTTAAATTAATAAATTTTTCCCCTTTACATATAGGACATGTTTCATTTTTTTCTATGTTTAAAAGAGAATAAGAATAAATATTTATTTTATAAACAATTTTTTTTGTTTTAGTTTTGCAGTAAGGACATGATTGTTCCTCTATAAACTTTAGAAGACTACCTGTTCCGCAACATTTTACACATGTTATTCCCTTAATTATTTTTTTCCCAGAACAATCTGTGCATTGTTTATTTTGTAATTGTAGGAATTTTATCTTTTCTTTTTTTATCAGCATAATTAATTTTTTTTTGTTATTACATTTATAGCAAAAGTCATTATTACATTTTTTACAATATAAGCAGTCAATTTCTTTATAGTTCATTTCTTACCTTTTTATTATTTACAGATAAATATTAGCAAAAGACAAATATTTTGTATATCAAATTCATTTAAATATTATTGCAATTGTAGTTGTAAAAATATTGTAAAAATATTGTAAAAATTGTAACTATAATACCTACATTTAGTGTGTTGTTTTAATTGTAGTTGTAATATAATTGTATTAATTGAAATAATCTATAAAAGGAATTATAATGGTAGACCAATCTAAAGTAGTTGAGATAATAATGGAATGTTATGGATATAGTGGTAAAAAGTTTTCTGAAGTAACAAAAATTGATAGTTCTACATTATCAAGACATATTATTAATTCAGGTGGAAAGGTGAGTGCTTATTATAGAAAAAAAATTATTGATGGAATTAATAATGAAAGAAAATTAAATTTAAAAGATAATTTATTTACAGATCTATTTAGTGATGAAATTGAAGTAAAGAAATATCTTATTAATGAATCTAATAATGGAACAGTTTTTGATAATTGTTTAAATGATGATGAGATTCTTAAATTAGTTGAAGGAGAATGGGTTATATCAGCATTGAGTTCAAATGAAGAAACACTTAATCCTGAATCAATAAGAAATTATAATTTAAAAATTAATAGTAATAAAACATTTGAGTTAGATAGGAGAATTGTTCCTTCCATTCCAAAAGTAGAAAAAGGTTCAATAGCAATTCAAAACAATGCTATTTTATTATATTGTTTAGATATTAGAACCAATAATGATTTTATTAGTTTTCATATTAATAGATCTGATATTTTTGGTGGTTTTATGCACGGTATGGTATCTGGTAAAAATGTATTTAAAAATCAATATCATGGGGGGATAATTGTCTTTTATAAGAAAGAATTAGAAAGTTTTTTTACGAAAGAAATTATTGTTGAAATATTGAATAGTGATGTTGCAACACATGTATTTCCTGTACTAGAAGTTTCACCAGCTTATAAAATAATTACAAACATAGAAAAAAAGAAGAATTAAATAGAACTATGAGCTATATAATAAATTTAATAGTTAATACTCTTAGAGTGTATTTTATTTAATATAAAAGGATAAATAATGGATTTTTTTTTAGATTTTTTTACTATGACATTTTCTACTCCGCTAAGAACAATGTATTCTTTGTTAATTATCTTAATTATTGTAATAGCACTTTATTCTATATATAAGATAATATATATAATAAGAAATATCGAAGATTATATATATTATAGAGAGAGTACTACCGTATATAATGGTGCTTTTTATGATGTATATGTAAAAAAAGAGAATAGTTTTGGTAATGAAAATACTTTTGAATCTTCAGCAAATAGTGAATTTAGTATAGAAAGAAAATATTTGTATACATCTTCTATTTCTAGAAAAAGAAGATGTCTTATACCCATTGTAAAAAGGCTTAAGCTATTTATAAATGATACTATAATTTTAATTTCTTTATCTGGGATAATATATTTTTCTTACCCTCATGTGAAGTTATTTATTAGTGAAATAAATTTTAAATCAAAGTTTAATGAAGTGTATCTTTCTTTAGCAAATAGTAAGGATTTAGATTTAAGTTATACAGAGTACTTTAATTTTGAACAAGCGGAAGTATCCTTAAATCATTTTTTTAACATAATTGAAAGGAATGTGGATGATAACATAAAAAAAGTAGTTGAATTTAGAACACAAGAAGATGAAAAAACAAATTATGAAGGTTCTATTCAAGAGGTTATTGAAGAACAAAAAATGTTAAATAGCATACAAACAGTACAGAATAAGTTTGTTTATGCAAATACTGAAGATTTAATGTTGATTTATAAAAAATCATTAGAGTTTGGTATTGATCCTGCATATGTATTTGCTCTCGTTGGAACAGAAAGTCATTTTAAAGATTATGAAATAAGTAAAGCGAAAGCTTACGGGTTATTTCAAATTAGGAAACCTTCGGCTGAAGAAACTATTGAAAAAGTTTATAAAGAAAAGGGAATATTTGTTACAAAAGATTTTATGTTAAATAAAAGAAATAATATCTTGTTAGGAACAGGTTATCTAAGTTTATTAAAAGATCGATACTTAAAACTAGTAAGTGATAATAAAAAGAAAATGATAGTTTTAACTTATGCATATAATGTTGGAATCACTAAAATATTAAATATTTTTTATAAAAAAAATCAAGCAAAAGCACAAGAAAAAATTAATGAATTAACACAAGAAGAAATTAAAGCTAAGATTGTTGAATTTTTAGTAAAAAATGATATTGATGAAGGAGTAACTTACCTTCATAGAGTTTATTCTAAATGGTCTAGATTTAATAAAGAATTTAAAAAGTTTGGAAACTAAGTGTTAAAAATATTAATTCTATAAATAATTCCTAAAAAATAAAAGAAATTTTGAAATTAGGTGACTAATAGGTGACTAAAATATTTTTAGTCTATCTAAATAATCTTTTTAAAGCCTATATTATAGGACTTTAAAGTAGTAAATAATTTACTGGTGGAGATGTCCGGGATCGAACCGGAGTCTTAAAACATCTACTCTTGACGTCTACATGCTTAGAAAGGATTGAAAAATTTCACTTTATAGCAGCTCAACCCGCAAGGCAACTAAAAAGCTAAGATCTAGGAGTGTCCCAAAAAAGGTAGATCAATCTTTTTTTGGTAATCTATCTGGGTGAATCCGCTATATCCTGCATAGATAGAATCTACAGAGCGAACCTCCAAAAGCTCAACCCGAAGGGAGCTCGTTATAAGTTGTTAAACTTACGCAGCTTTTGCGTAAGCTGGAGCGTAATTTGTATTGTTTGCGTCTAAAAAAAATGAGCCGCGTAACGGCATGCTCAGGCCGACATGCAATCAAGCCTCGATGCTCTAATCGAAGCCATATCATCCCCATGAAAAATATTTGAAATCATATCGTAACTTTCTTAAAAAATAGTATAAATCAAATAAATAAAAATCAAATTAAAAATTCAATAGTTATTTACTAAAAAAAGCTTATAATACCACACATATTAATTTGGAGAAAAAAATGGATAAAAAAGGTATTTTAATCATCGGTGCAGGTGGTGTAAGTCGTGTAGCTACTGTAAAGTGTGCTATGAATATTGATACATTTGAGAAAATTACTTTAGCCTCAAGAACAGTTTCAAAGTGTGATGCTATTGCTTCTGATATCAAAAAAAATCAAGGTGTTGATATTGATACTGCGTCTGTAGATGCTGATAATATTCCAAAGCTAGTAGAGCTTATAAAAAAAGTAAATCCAAAAGTAGTGCTAAATGTAGCACTTCCATACCAAGACTTAACTATTATGGATGCATGTACTGAGTGTGGTGTTGACTATGTTGATACTGCGAACTATGAACATCCAGATGAAGCTAAGTTTGAATACAAAGAACAATGGGCAAGACATGAGCAGTTTGAGAAAGCTGGAATTAAAGCTTTATTAGGAAGTGGATTTGATCCAGGTGTTACAGGTGTATTTTGTGCATATGCTCAACAAAATTTGTTTGATGAGATAAACTATATTGATATTATGGATTGTAATGCAGGTGACCACGGATACCCATTTGCTACAAACTTTAATCCAGAGATTAACTTAAGAGAAGTATCTGCAAATGGTAGATACTGGGAAAATGGAGAGTGGATTGAAACAAAGCCACTTGAAATTAGAGTTGATCATGATTATCCAGAAGTTGGAGTCAAACCTTCATATCTTTTATATCATGAAGAGTTAGAGTCTTTATCAAAAAATATTAAAGGTTTAAAAAGAATTAGATTCTTTATGACATTTGGTGATTCATATATCCAACACATGAACTGCTTACAAAATGTAGGTATGTTAGGTATTGAGCCTGTTATGCATAAGGGTGTTGAGATTACTCCAATAGAGTTTTTAACTACACTATTACCAGATCCTGCAAGTCTTGGACCTAGAACTGTTGGTAAAACAAATATTGGTTGTATTATTGAAGGTTACAAAGACGGTAAAAAGAAAAAAGTATACATCTATAATACTTGTGATCATCAAGAGTGCTATAAAGAAACAGGAGCACAAGCTGTATCATATACGACAGGAGTTCCTGCTATGATTGGTACTAAGATGCTTTATAAAGGTATTTGGGATGGTAAGGGTGTATTTAATATTGAAGAATTTGATGCTAAGCCATTTATGGATGAATTAATGACTCAAGGTTTGCCTTGGAAGATATTAGATTTAGAGACTGAATAAAATAATAAAAATTAGTGCTTTATTTAAGTGTTCTATTATTTAAATTAGGTGTATAATAGGTCATATTAAAAACAAAGGATATAAAATGCAAAAATATGTATGTATAACTTGTGACTATGTATATGACCCAGCAATAGGTGATCCTGATAGTGGGATCGAACCAGGAACTGCTTTTGAAGACATTCCTGAAGATTGGGAATGTCCTGATTGTGGCGTAGGTAAAGAGGATTTTGAACCACTTGAAGAATAATATTGTTGAAAATAAACAGCTTCCAAGTCCAGCATTTGTTTGTGAGGAAGCTTTACTTATAAAAAATTTAAAGATTTTAAAAAGAGTACAAGATGAAGCCAAAGTAAATATACTTCTTGCTTTAAAAGGCTTTGCTCTTTTTAGTACATTTGATATATGTAAAAAATATTTAAAAGGATGTTGTGCTTCTGGACTTCATGAAGCTATCCTTGCAAAAGAAGAGTTTGGAGGTGAGGTTCATACTTACTCTCCTGCTTTTAAAGAAGAAGAGTTTGATGAAATTGTATCTTTATCAAATCATGTAGTTTTTAACTCTTTTTCACAACTAAAAAGACTAAAACATAAAGCCTTAGGTAAAACATCTATAGGTCTTAGAGTGAATCCTGAATATTCATCTGTTGAAGTTGATTTATATAACCCTTGCGCACCATTTTCTAGGCTTGGTATTACAAAAGTAAACTTCCAAAAAGATGAGATTGATGAAGTTGAGGGCTTACATTTTCATGCTTTATGTGAGCAAAATGTAGATGTACTTGAGGGTGCTTTAGTAAACTTTGAAAAAAACTTTGGTGAGTTTTTACCTTCTATGAAATGGGTAAATTTTGGAGGTGGACATCATATCACAAGAGTCGATTATGATGTAAATAGATTAATTGAAGTTTTAAAAAGTTTCAAGAAAAGATACCCACATCTTGAAGTATATCTAGAACCAGGTGAAGCAGTAGGTTGGCAAACTGGATATCTAAGCGCAACTGTTTTAGACATAGTAGATAATGGAATGAAAATAGCCATTTTAGATACTTCTGCTGAAGCACATATGCCTGATACCCTAGCAATGCCATATCGACCTGATATAAGAAATAGTGGCTTGGCAAATGAGAAAAAATATACTTATAGGTTTGCAGGAAATACTTGTTTAGCTGGGGATGTTATAGGAGATTATTCTTTTGATGAGGAGCTAAAAATAGGTGATAGAATTATTCTAGAGGATATGATTCATTATACTATGGTTAAAACTACAACATTCAATGGTATTAAATTACCAGCTATTGTGTTAAAAAAAGACAATGATTGTTACCAAACTGTAAACAAATTTGGATATAATGAGTATAAAAGAAGATTATCATAAAATAATAAAGGTGGACAATGGGTCAAGAAAGAAATATTATAAATGAAGAGTTTAAAGATCAAGATGAAATTGATACAAACAGTGATATAAAACACGATTTTAAAAACAAAAATAGAAAAAAAGAAGAACTTAAGCAAAAGGGTAAAAAAGTTCAAATTTGGGTGAAAAAAGAGACTTTAGAGTATGAAAGAGAACTTACTTCATTACAGATTGAACTTTTAAAACTTCAAAATCATGTAAAAGAAAAAGGACTTAAAGTTCTTATGATTTTTGAAGGAAGAGATGCTGCAGGTAAAGGTGGTACTATCAAAAGAATCACTGAGCATTTAAATCCAAGGGGTGCAAGAGTTGTTGCTCTTGAAAAACCAAGTGATATAGAAAAAACTCAATGGTACTTCCAAAGATATACAAAACATCTTCCAAGTGCTGGTGAAATCGTACTGTTTGATAGATCATGGTACAACAGAGGTGGGGTTGAACCTGTAATGGGATTTTGTTCTACAGAAGAGCATCATGAGTTTTTAAGAGAAGTTCCAGAGTTTGAAAAGATGCTTGTAAAATCAGGGATTATTCTAATGAAATTTTATTTTTCTGTTTCAAAAAAAGAACAAGCTAGAAGATTCAAAAAAAGAGAAGTTGACCCATTAAAGCAATATAAACTTTCACCTGTTGATAAAGAGTCACAAAACTTATGGGATAAGTATACGGTTGCAAAGTTTTCTATGCTTATGGCTTCAAATTCTGATCATGCTCCATGGGCTGTAGTTAGAAGTGATAATAAGAAAAAAGCTAGATTAAATTGTATTAAACATATTTTATCAAATATTGAGTATCCAAATAAAGTTCATGAAGTTATTGATAATACTGATGATAATATTCTAATTAATGGTACAAAAGAAATTGAAATTATGGAACAAGAAAATAAGTTCGCGAAGGCTCAATAAATGAATTTGAGTGACTTTGAGAAAACTAACTATAGTGGTTTATATATTTCAAAAGCAACACATCCTGTTTTTGGAAAAAAATATATCGCTAGGTTTCAATTTGAAAGAAAAAGATATGTTAAAGTATTAGGTTATACAAAAAAAGATGACCTTACAAAAAAAACTGCTTTAGAACTTATGAAAAGTTTCAAAGAATCAATCGTGTCTAAAAAAGCAAAGGAAAATAAAAAACAAGTGACTTCTCAAACAAACACGCAAGTAAATGATGAATTAGAAAAACTAATTAAAGAAAATCAAGAGTTAATAGATATATTAGGGGATTATAAAAAACTTCACCCTGAAACTCTATCATATGGAATACAAAAAATATATGATTTAGAAGAGCTTAAGAGATACCAAATTGAACTTATCAAGCTTCAAAACTATCTTGAAAAAGAGAATAAAAGAATGATTATTCTTTTTGAAGGAAGAGATGCTTCTGGTAAAGGTGGTGCTATTAGACGAATCACTAGATATATGAACAATAAACACTATAGAGTTGTAGCACTTGGTAAACCAACAGAAACACAAAGAAACCAATGGTTCTTCCAAAGATATATCGAACATTTCCCAACAGGTGGTGAGATGGTTTTATTTGATAGATCATGGTATAACAGAGCTATGGTTGAACCAATTTTTGGATTTTGTACAAATGAAGAACATGAAATCTTTATGGAAGATGTTGTTAACTTTGAACAAGATTTAGTAAGACAAGGAATGATTTTAATCAAACTTTATTTTTCTGTATCAAAAGAAGAGCAAAAAAGAAGATTTGACAGAAGAATAAATGATCCTTTAAGACAATGGAAATTTTCAGAAGTAGATATGCAAGCTCAAGATTTATGGGATGAGTTCTCTGAGAAAAAATATGAAATGTTAAGAAGAACTACTTCAAGATCTGCTCCATGGCATATCGTAAGAAGTGATGATAAACATAAAGCTAGACTTGAAGCTATGAAAGTTATTTTAAATTCTATTGATTATGATGGAAGAAATTACTCATTAGACTTTGACCCTGATGAAGAAGTAAATATCTCAGTTCAAAGAGAATTACTTCAAATGAGAAAATCTAAAAACTATTAAGCTTTTAGATTTTCTAAGACTCTCAAAATGAGTCTCAATCTACCAAGCAGTTTGAGACTCTTGATTAGTTTTAGATTTTACTTTTTGTAGAAATACTTTAGGCTTTTTAATTTCTAATTGTTTAAGCCATTTTTCTTCTTCTTTTTTTGATATATATTTCTTATCATTTATACTTTCTTGTTTTTTGTTTTCTTCTTTTTTATTTTCAGTGTCTTTAGATTTTTTAGAGTTTGAGTCTTTTTTTTGTTTATTCTTTTGTTCTTTATTTTCATCTTGCTTTTTATTTTTGTTCTTATTTTCTTTAGATTTATTTTCATCTTTCTTATTTTTATCAAGAAGTTTTTTTACTTTTTCTAGGTTCTGCTTAGTTGCTTCATTATTTTTAATTTTAAGGGCATTTTTATAGCTCTCAATTGCATTTTTATATTGTTTGTTTTTAGCATAAGCATTACCTAAATTATGAAGCCTATTAAATTCTAGATTTCTATCATCACTTTTGATACTTTCATATCTTTTTATAGCTTCTTTATATTTTTTTTGTTTATAAAGTATATTTGCAAGGTTATACTCTTTTTCTTTACTTTCTTTAACTTTTAATAGTTCATTATATGCTTTATCGTAGTTTTTTTCTTCATAGGCTTTTTTTGAATCTTCAATATGCTTAAAATCAAAAATTGAAGCCTTTAAACTATTTGGATTTAAAAAAGAGAAAATAATAAATATAAAAAAGATATTGGCATTTTTGTTTAATTTTTTTAGATTAGGTAATGATGAAAAAGCTATAAGTAATAAAAATATTCCTATAGCAAGGGGATAATAAAATAGCTCGGTATATGCTTTATACTTTTTTGATTTAAACTCTTTTTTTGAAAATGAGCTAGTTATTTCATTTTTTATTTGTGTTATATCGTTATTATCAAGTGTGAAATCTATATATCCTCCACCACTTTGTAAAGCTAATTTTTTTATATTCTCATTAAGTTTGACTGTTACTACTTGATTGTTTTTATTTGTTAAAAAAGTATTGTTCTTAAGTTTAATTGGTGTAGGTTTTGATGTTGCAGTTGCTATTGTATAGACTTTTATTTTATTTTCATTGGCAAGCTCAATTTCTTCTATAAACTCTTTTTTATCTCCTCCATCGCTTAGTAAAATAAGGTTCTTGTTTTTATAATGTTTTAGAAGTTTATTTGAAGCTTCTAGTGTTGCGTATATATTTGTGCCATTGTTAAAATCTAGCGTATAATCAAGATTGTTTACTAAGTATTTTAATGAGTCTAAATCTTGCGTTAGTGGAGATAGTATAAACGCATCTTTTGCAAATACTATGACTGAAATAGCAAAATTTTCATACACATCTATTATGTTTATGGTTTTTTCTTTTGCAAAACTTAGTCTATTGGGCAAAATATCATTTGCTAACATTGATTTTGATACATCAATAGCAATTACAAGTGAATTTATTTTATGTTTTGAACTTATGTTTTTCTCATTTATCACAGGTCTTGCAAGAGCTATTATCATAAAAATAAGAGCTATTAAAAGGGTGATATTTCTAGCTTTTGTAGAAAAATACCTATTTGAAATAGATAGTTTATCTAGTGTATCTTTTGTGAAATATTGAGAAAACTTATCACCTTTTTTAATAATTAAAAACAGTAAAATAAAACTTGGTAATAGCATAAAAAATAGTACATTTTGGTATAAAAAACTCAACTAAACTCCTTTGAAAAAGTATTTTATAAAAGCCTTAGTAATTTTTAGATAAAATCTCGTTTAAATTATAACAATCGGAGTAAATTTAATGGAATTTAACGCACAAAGAGTTGACGAAGCAAATGTAGTGATTTCTTCAAAAATTGAAAAAGACACTATTGAAACAAACTTAGATAAATTAGCTAAACAAGCTGCAAAAACTATGGATATCCAAGGTTTTAGAAAAGGAAAGGTTCCTGTAGCTGTAGTTAAGCAAAGATATGCTGATAAGTTAAGAGAAGATGCTGAAGGTGATGCATTAAGAACAGTTTTAGCTGATGGATTAAAAGAATTAGACGTTAAAAATGAAGATATGGTTGGTGAGCCAGCAATTTCTAAATTTGAAAAAAACGAAGATGGTTCTATTGATGTTGAAGTAAAAGTAGCTGTTAAGCCAAATGTAGATTTAGGTGATTATAAAGCATTATTACCAGAAGTTGAGTCTAAAGAAGCATCTGAAGAAGAAGTAACTTCTAGATTAGAAGAAATGGCAAAGCAATCTGCTCCATTAGAAAAAATCAAAAGAAAAAGAATGGTAAGAGAAGGTGACTTCGCTGTTATCGATTTCGAAGGTTTTGTTGATGGTGTAGCATTTGATGGTGGTAAAGCTGAGCAATATTCTTTAGAAATTGGTTCAGGTTCATTTATCCCAGGATTTGAAGATCAAATCATTGGTATGAAATATGAAGAAGAAAAAGATGTAGTTGTTACATTCCCAGAAGAGTACCAATCAAAAGAATTAGCTGGTAAAGAAGCTACATTTAAAGTAACTTTACATGAAATTCAAGAAAAAGCAGCTCCTGAGTTAAATGATGAGTTAGCAACTAAAATGTTACCACAAGAAGAGGGTGCAACTTTAGAAACTTTAAAAGAAAAAATCAAAGAACAAATCACTAATGAAGAAAAAGCTAAATACTACAGAGAAGAGTTAAAGCCTGCTTACTTAGAGAAATTAGTTGAGACTTTAGAGTTTGCTTTACCTGCAACAGTAGTTGAGCAAGAAGTTAACCATGCTTTAAACAACAAAGTTAGAACTATGAGTGAAGATGAAATCAAAGCATTACAAGAAGATGCATCTAAAGTAGAAGATATAAGAGATGAGTTAAAAGAAGATGCTCAAAATTCTGTAAAAGCTACGTTTATTGTAGATGCATTAGCAAAAGCTGAAGAAGTAGAAGTATCTGACCAAGAAGTTACTCAAGTATTATACTTTGAAGCAATGCAAATGGGTCAAAACCCACAAGAAGTATTAAAACAATACGAAGAAGCAGGATACCTACCAGCTATTAAAATGTCTATGATTGAAGAGAGAGTTATCTCTAAATTATTAGATGAAAAATTAGGTAAATAATTAACTAGGATAGATAAATGAGCTATATACCATACGTAGTTGAGAAAAGTGGAAGAGGTGAGAGAAGTTACGATATTTACTCTAGACTTCTTAAAGATAGAATTATTATGTTAAGTGGTGAAATAAATGACCAAGTAGCGTCTACAGTTGTTGCACAGCTTTTATTTTTAGAAGCAGAAGACCCAGATAAAGACATCTATCTTTATATCAACTCTCCAGGTGGAGTGATTACTAGTGGTATGTCTATTTATGATACTATGAATTATATAAAGCCAGATGTTTGTACTATTTGTATAGGACAGGCAGCATCTATGGGTGCATTTTTATTATCTTCTGGGGTAAAAGGTAAGAGAT
The DNA here is from genome assembly GCF_024267655.1 of Arcobacter roscoffensis. Taxonomy (NCBI): domain Bacteria; kingdom Pseudomonadati; phylum Campylobacterota; class Epsilonproteobacteria; order Campylobacterales; family Arcobacteraceae; genus Arcobacter; species Arcobacter roscoffensis. Next base: position 2,436,519 of record NZ_CP100595.1, on the reverse strand, counting down.
ATTCTCTTCCTCACTCTAGAATTATGATTCACCAACCATTAGGTGGAGCACAAGGTCAAGCTACTGATATTCAGATTCAAGCTAAAGAGATTCAAAGAATGAAAGATGAATTAAACGGTATGATTGCAGAACAAACAGGTCAAGATATTGAAACTGTTGAAAAAGATACTGATAGAGATAACTTTATGAGTGCAACTGAAGCAAAAGATTATGGTTTAGTTGATGAAGTTATAGCAAGACATAAATAAAGATTTATATAATGATTAGAGAAGTTATTACTTATCCAAATAAATTACTTCGAACAAAGTCTAAAGATGTGGAGAAGTTCGACGATGAACTTCACACACTTTTAGATGATATGTATGATACAATGATTGATCAAAGTGGAGTTGGACTTGCAGCAATACAAGTTGGGATTCCATTAAACATACTTATTATTAGTCTACCTGATGAGAATGATGTTCAAGCTAAAGAGGATTTAATTGAGGCAGTTAACCCAGTTATTACTCATAAAGATGGTGAACAAGTTTTTACAGAAGGCTGTTTGAGTGTTCCTGGATTTCATGAGGATGTAAAAAGAGCACAAAATATTGTAGTTGAATATTATAATAGATATGGTCAAAAACAAACTATGGAAGCTGATGATTTTCTTTCAGTTGCATGGCAACATGAGATGGAGCATTTAGAAGGTCATCTATTTATCGAAAACTTATCATTTTTAAAAAGAAAGAAATTCGAAAAAGAGTGGAAAAGGAAGTTAAAAGAAAAAGGAAAAAGTTAATAAACTTTTAACTCTTTTTTCTTTTATTTCTAAAACTTATTTAATAGATTGTAAATCATAGTTACAACTAAACCATTCCCTAATAACCAAATTCCCCAAAACAAATATTTTTCATAATTAGTAAAAAATAAATCTTTATACCTTAGTGGTATAGTGTATATTGCTAAAGCTATAAATAGTGCAATTGCTATATAAAAAGCTATTTGATTAACTGCTGAGAATAATACAATTAGAAAAGATGTAAATGGTATAAAAATAGATAATGCAAAGTACTTACTATAAGCTTTTCTTTTTTTATTCCCCTCAAAATATTTTACTGTATGACCACAATTTGGACATATAGTCCCAATTCTTGATAATATTTGATGTTCACATACAGGACAGTCTATTAAGTCCATAAAAATTACTCCATAATAAAATTTTTCTTATTATACCTATAATAGATAAATCAAATATTTATGTTAGTTTTTTGAAGTTTTTTTTTGATTAATAGTTTAGTTTTGAAGCGTTTATGAAAGAAGGATTATCTCCTTCCTTCCTCTTTGTTCCAAGTAGCATAAAGCTCCTCAGCTGCTGAGATTTCTTTAGGAGAGGCTTTTCTTCTACAAGACATGTACCCTTTAGAACCATCACATGACTCAAATGGATATACTGTTGCATATACCCAATAATACCCACCTGATTTTGTAGCGTTCTTTACATACCCTGTCCAAATTTCACCTCTTTGTACTGTGTCCCATAATGACTTAAATGCCTTACTTGGCATATCCTTATGTCTTACCATACTATGAGGTTTTCCTAATAGCTCTTCTATTGAATACTCTGCTATACTACAAAAATCACTATTGGCAAATCTTATTATTCCCTTTGCATCCGTCTCACTTACTAAAAACGCATAATCATCTAATACTGTTTCTTGTCCTGCTGCCATATCTTACCCCTAAAACTTTTTGCTCTTAGCATCTTCAACTAATAAATTAGCCATCTGTGACACTTCGTTTGAAATACTTGTTGTTTGATTTGCTTCGTTTGCATTCTCTTGTGTAACTCTATCAAGCATTGTTACTGCATCATTAATCTGCTCAATTCCACTCATTTGCTCTTTTGAAGAATTACTAACATCTTCAATAATAGAAATAGTTTCATTAATATGATTGTTTAATGTTTCATATCCATTAATCATCTCATCTGAAATCTTTTTACCTGAATTTGCTTTTTCATTTGCATCTTCAACTAAAACTTTAATATCCTTAGCAGCCTCAGCTGATCTAGCTGCAAGATTTCTAACTTCTTGAGCAACAACAGCAAAACCTTTACCAGCTTCACCAGCAGTAGCAGCTTCAACAGCAGCATTTAGTGAAAGGATATTTGTTTGGAAAGCAATTTGGTCAATAATAGTAATAGCTTCGTTAATAGAAGATACCTTAGTATTAATTTCCTCCATAGAAGAAGCAGTTTGAGAAGCTAAAGTTCTACCATTAGAAACAGCACCTCTAACAGTATTACCTAAATCAGCCATTTTAGAAGCATTGTTAGCATTATTTCTAGTAATAGAAGTAATTTCTTCTAAAGAAGCAGAAGTTTGCTCTAGTGATGCTGCTTGTTCATTTGCTTTAGTAGAAAGGTTATGCATTGAGTTTCTCATGATTGATGAGTTTTGCTCTAACTTTTGTCCGTTTTCTAGGTTTGTTTGCGCTTGGTTTGCAAGTGTTTCACCAAGTGAGTTTGCACTTTCCATCACTGCTCTCATTTTATCTTTTACTCTTGGGCTTATTCTAACTTTTGCTGTATAGTCATTCTTCGCATACGAGTTCATCGTATCACCAAGTCTAGTCATATCTTTTTCAACAGTATCAAGCATAAGATTAATACCTTCTTTTAAAGTATGAATCATAGGGTTCTTTGTGTCAGATTTTACTCTACATTTATAAGTACCCTGTTCTAATTTATCTAAGTTTAAAACAATTTCACCTAATACTTTCATATCAGCTTGATTGTTTTTTTCTGTACTTTTTATAAGTTCATTCCACTCTTTGAACATTTTATCAACTTTTGCATTTCCTGTTGATTCTATATATTCAAATTTATTTCTTTTATATTGAACTAATTCAACAAACTGTTTAAAGTAACTATCTATTACTTCAAGTTGTGTACTTGATACTGCTCCAAACATGATGACTTTTCCTTTTTTCTGATTATAACTAAATCATGTGTTTTTAATATGAAAAAAATGTATATTAATTACTATGAAAATTTGTTATATTATATTATTAGTTATATTAAAAGTTTATCAATAATACAAAATAAATATTGTCTAATAGCTTTATAAAATATTTTTAGCAAAAAATGCTATCTCTTTGCTATATTATTATTGATTAAAGTGTTATATTTATTAGAGTTTTGTTATAATATATTTAGTTATTAAAAAAAGAGTTAAAATATGAAAATAATAAAATCTGCATCCTTAGAAACAATAGAAGCTCATTCTGTAATAGTAGAAGCCACTTTTACAAAAGGACTTCCATCTTTTACAATAGTTGGATTAATTTCTACAAGTATTCAAGAATCAAAGGATAGAGTGAAGTCTGCACTTTTAACTAATGACTTCAAATTTCCTCCTTTAAAAATCACTGTAAATTTAGCTCCAAGTGAGATTAAGAAAAAAGGTTCTCACTTTGATTTAGCAATTGCTCTACAAATATGCTTTTATGATAATAAAAGCTCTTTATTTGATGATTTTTATATTTTTGGTGAGCTAGGTTTAGATGGAAAAATAAAAGATACAAACTCTATTTTTCCTATAGTTTTATCTTTATCTAAACAGAAAAATATAAAGAAGGTTTTAGTTTGTGATCAAACAGCAGTGAAGATATCAAAAATTCCTGGACTAGAAATACATGTTGTAAATACTTTAAGTGAAGCAATAGAGTTTTTTTCTTCAAAAGAGAACAAAAACTTTTTTAAAAATAGTTCTTTGGATTATAAATTTTTAAAGCACAAAGAAGAAAAGTATTATTATAAGCAAGAGTATGACTTAGATTTTTTAGATGTTATAGGTCAAGATATGGCTAAATATGCTGCACTTATTAGTGCAGCTGGTAATCATAATCTTTTAATGGAAGGCAGCCCTGGTTGTGGGAAATCTATGATAGCCAAAAGAATAAAATATATAATGCCACCTATGAATTTAGAAGAGATTCTAGAAAAGGCAAAATTAATGGCATTAGATTTTAAAGATGTTGATTTTTCACCTACTAGAAGTTTTAGAAGCCCCCATAATAGTAGTACTAAATCATCAATTTTTGGTGGTGGTAGTCAAAATGCAAAAATTGGAGAAATTGCTTTAAGTAATAATGGTATATTGTTCTTTGATGAACTTCCTCATTTTTCAAAATCAATCTTAGAAGCTTTAAGAGAGCCCTTAGAAGATAATAAGATTCTAATATCAAGGGTAAATACAAAGGTTGAATATGAAACAAAATTTACATTTATATCTGCAATGAATCCCTGTCCTTGTGGAAATCTTTTGTCAAGTATAAAAGAGTGTAGGTGTAGTGATCTTGAAATACAAAGATATAAAAACAGATTATCAGAACCTTTCTTAGATAGAATTGATATGTTTGTAACAATGAATGATAATCTAAGTGATAATAAGAATATAGTAAGTTCAAAAGAATTACATGAAAATGTAATTGAAGTATTTTACAAACAAATAAAAAGAGGTCAAAAAAATCTAAATGGTAAGTTAAATGATAAAGATATAAAAAAATATTGTATTTTAGATACTGAATCTCAAGAGATTCTAGATAAAGCAATTATAAATTATCAGCTTTCGTATAGAAGTATCAATAAAGTCTTAAAAGTAGCTAGAACTATTGCAGATTTAAATGATAATGAGAAAATAGAAAAGTCTGATTTACTTAAGAGTTTAAACTTTAGAAAAAGATAGTTTCTTTATGTTTACCACTTTGTAAACACTTTGATGCTAAAATACATTTAAATAAAATGGGCAAATAAGCCTAAGGAGAATATTAATGACAAGATGTGGTTATGTATCTGTAGTTGGAAGACCCAACGCTGGTAAAAGTTCACTTTTAAATTGGCTAGTTGGTGAAAAAATTGCAATGGTATCACATAAAGCAAATGCAACAAGAAGAAGATCAAATATTATTGTAATGCATGAAGATAATCAAATTATATTTGTAGATACTCCAGGTATTCATGAAACTGAAAAACTTTTAAATCAGTTTATGTTAGATGAAGCCTTAAAAGCTATGGGTGATTGTGATTTGATTTTATTTTTAGCTCCTGTTACAGATAAGCTTACACATTATGAAAACTTTTTAGAAAAAAATAAAAAAAATGTAAAGCATGTACTTCTTTTAACTAAAATTGATAATGTATCAAATACAGAGGTTTTAGAAAAAATGAAAGAGTATGAAAAATACTCGGATAGATATGAGTCTGTTATTCCTGTATCTATTAAAAAACAAACAACTCATAGTGATATTTTAGATGATGTAGTTACATACCTTCCAGAACATCCATATCTTTTTGACCCAGAGATTATGACAACTGAACATTTAAGAGATATTTTTAAAGAGTTTATTAGAGAATCAATTTTTGAGAATATTTCAGATGAAATTCCTTATGAAACAGATGTTTTAATTGAAAAGGTTGAAGAAAAAGAGAACTTAGATGTTATAAAAGCTACTATTATTGTACAAAAAGGTACTCAAAAGGGTATGATTATTGGAAAAGGTGCAACTGCTATTAAAAGAATAGGAAAAGATGCTAGACTTAAAATAGAAAAATTAACTGGAAGAAAATGTTATTTAGAACTTTTTGTTTCAATTAAAAAAGGTTGGACTAAAAATAAAAAAGGACTAAAAGAATTAGGTTATGATGTAGATAACTAAAAAAATTATAATTTAAGTTAAATTAAAACCTTTTACTGTCATAATAACTTACTATATTATAAAAGTGAGTTATTATGAATAGTATTGCATTAAAAAATGACTTCAAAACTCTAGAAATAGAATCTACTGAAAAAATAAAAAGAAAAAAACTAAAAGATTTTATTCTTACATCCTTATATATAAATGAACAAGACTCTTATGATAATAAAGCTATTTATGTAAACTATCTATTTCTATCAAATAAATATCAAATATTTATAGCTCACCCAAATACTAAATATTTTATTTTTGAATTATTCTTTAATCTTTGTAATAAGTCTAAATGTTCATTAGTAATAAATGAATCATTTTTTTGTATTTATGTAAATGGAAAATTTTACTACTATAAGGACTTAGACTATAAACTTAGTGATGAAAAATTAATTGAGTTCGCTTTTTCAAATTTAAGTATTAATATTGATGAAGTTATTCATTTGTCAGATGATAAATTAGATGAACTGCTTATATCATTTAAAGAAAATAAATTTGAATCTACATTAGTTGATATAAATAAAACTAAAGAGTATGGCTTAATATTTTTTATCTTATATTTGAGTTTATTAACACTTATTTCTATTGCATACTTAAACTATACAGAAATGCAAAATAAAAAAATAGCGCAACTGCAAAAAGAAAAATATTTACAAAACTTGGAAAAGACCAAGACTGAAATGAACTTTATATCTTTTCATGATAAGTTTATTGCATTTTATAAAAACATAAATAAATATAATTTAAAACTTGAAAACTTCAAGTATACAAATAGTAAATTTGAGTTTTTAATCTCTTCTAATAATAAAACTAAGATTTTTGAATTTTTAGATATTTACAAAAATAAAATCACTTCAAGTAGTATTCACTTTGATAATAAAAGGTATGTTTTTCATGGAAGCTTTAAATCAATTAAATAATAAGTTTAAAAACTTAAGCTTTAAGACAAGAATACAATTATATTTATTACCTGTTTTAGTAGTATTTCTTTTTTTTATAACATATAAAGGCAATGAAAAAATAGATTATAAACTTTTGAAAATAAAAACAATGAATTACAAGTTTTCATCAATAGATTTGATATCAAAGATACAAAACTATGCAAATCAAAAAAGTATAGATATCTCAAATATTGATATAAAAAATAGAGTTATTAATATAGCTTTAAATGCAAAACCTAAAGAAGTAAAAGAATTTCTTTTTTTCTTAGAAAATATAGATAGTAATTCAAATATTACCTTTTTTGAAACATCAAAACTTAATAAAACTAAAATAGATAATATAAGTTCAAAAGTAAAAATAGATTTTAAAAAATCTTACATAAAAAACCTCAAAAAAAGCTCTTCTTTGATTCCTTCAAAAAATACTAAACCTAAGCTAAAAGCAATAATTTATAATTATGCATTCTTAGATGATAAGTGGAGAGTAAAGGGTGAAAAATTTTCATCTTATAAGATAATAAAAATAGATAAAAATAGTGTTATTTTAGAAAAAGGTGCTAAGAAATTAGAGTTAAAGGTTTATGATGAAAACAGTTTTAAATGAAAAAATTAACTATGATTTAATTACTAGTTATGATGTGTCTTATTTAAGAGAATATACTATTTTACCTTTCTTTGATGATGGTTTAACTTTATATTTATATGTAAGTGAAGATTCAAATTTAAATACCTGTCAAGAATTTTTCAATAATAAAAACTTAAAATTTTTATCTTGTGAAAAAGAAGAAATACTATTTTTATTAAGTGATATTAGCACAAAGCTTAGGCTTTTTTCATTAGCTGGAAAAAGTAAGGAGTTTGATAGTCTAAACAGTTCTTTTATGCAAGATTTCTTAGAAAAACTTTTAAGCTATTCTATTGAAAAAAATAGTAGTGATATACATATTGAAAGTTGTAATAACTTAACTCTTTTTAGATTTAGAATTGATGGAAATTTAAAGACTTTTTTAGTTTTAGAAAAGAATTTTATAAAGCTTGTATCTTCATATTTAAAGCTAATTTCCAATCTAGATATTACTCAAAATAGACTTCCTTTAGATAGTAGATTTTCTTTTCTTATTGATGCTAAGAAATTTGATTTTAGATTATCTACTATGCCTACTTTAGAAGCTGAATCAATTGTAATTAGAGTATTAGATAGTAAAAATATCAATATAGATATAAATAAAATAGGCTTTTCTTCTCATATTTTACTTGATATTCAAAATGCCTTGAAATTAACGCAAGGTTTGATTTTAGTTACAGGTCCTACAGGTAGTGGTAAAACAACTACTTTATATTCAATGTTAAATATATTAAATTCAAATGAAAAAAAGATTATAACTATAGAAGACCCAATTGAGTATAAGCTTGAAAATATCACACAAGTTCAAGTTAATAATAAAATAGGCTTGAATTTTGATTTAGTATTAAGAAATATCTTAAGACAAGATCCTGATATTATTTTCATAGGTGAGATAAGAGATGAATTGTCTTTGCAGATTGCATTACAGGCTTCTTTGACAGGGCATTTAGTACTTGCAAGTATTCATGCAAATAATAGTAGTGAAACAATTACGAGGTTGTATGATTTAAAAGCTGACCCATTTTTGATATCAACTACTCTAAAGCTTGTTTTATCTCAAAGATTGGTTTTGTCTTATTGTAAGTATTGCCAGGCAAAAGGTTGTAGTAAATGTAACTTTACAAAATATAAAGGAAGAACAATTATATCAGAGGCTTTAAAAATAGATGAAAGTTTATCTTCAATGATTTTTAAAAAACAAAGTATTAATACTTTCAATGAATACTTAAGAAAAATAAAACATAGAAGTTTATACGACGATGGAAAACTAAAAGTTAAAGAGAACATTACTTCAATGGAAGAATTACTCAAAGTGATTGGTTTATAATGAAAAAGTATAAAATAACTTATCAAGATGAGAATAGGGTAAAAACAAAAATTATTGAAAGTTCAAATTTAAAAGAAGAAAAGTTACCTAGTAAAATACTTACAATAAAACCTTTAAGTGAAAAAAAAGATTTTAATATTTTTAAGTCTAAAATAAAAATTGATAAAAAACTTTTGATTTCAATATTCTATGAACTAAACATTATGCTACAAGCAAATTTGATGTTAAATGATGCTTTGTCTATATTATCTCAAAATTATAAAGAAGAAAAATTAAATAAATTTATAGATGATTTGAAAAAAGCACTTTTAGTTTTAGATAGTATTGATAATATTTTTAAAGATTATCGTTTAGATATTTATATTGTTTCCTTTTTAAAATTATGTCAAAAAAACGGAAATGTAAAAGTAAATATAAATGCCATGTCTATACTTTTGAAAGAAGAAATGAAAATAAAAAAGGAGTTTTCAAAAGCTATTCGGTATCCTTTTATACTTTTGATTTCTTTATTTTTATCAATAAATATTATTTTTTATTTTGTTGTTCCGAAATTTAAAATCATATTTATAAATAACTATGATTCTTTACCTTTAGCAACTAAAATTTTATTTAATATCCATACTATTTATATGTCTTATTTTATTTACTTGATTTTGATATTTATATGTATGGTTTTTTCAATAATATATATTTATTTTAAAAATAAAGAGTTTGAATATTTAGTGTCAAAAGTGATTTTTAAAGATGTATTTTTTTTAAGAGATTTATACTCTTCAATGGAGTTATATCGTATGTTTTTAGTAATAAATATAATGCTTGAATCAAACTATGAATTTATAAAAGCTTTAAATTCCTCAAAAACTTTAATAAGAAATAAATACCTTTTAGATAAAATATCGCTCATTGAAAATCTATTAAAAAATGGTAAGAGTATCAATCTATCATTTAAAAGAGCAAATATATTTGATTCACTAGTATTAAACTTGATTAATACAGCCGAAGCTTCAAATAGTTTAACTTTAATATCTAAAGAAATAAAAGATATTTACAAAAATAGATTTGATGAAAAAATGAAAAAGTTTATATCATATATAGAACCTATATTCTTAATAATCATAGTAAGTTTAGTCTTATGGATAATATTAGCAATTTTTATACCAATATGGGATATGGGAAGTATGATGAAGAACTAAAGGAATATTATTATGGTTACAAAAGAAGAATTTGAAGAATCAATAAAAAAAGTATTAGAGTATGTAGGAGAAGACTCTTCAAGAGAAGGTTTAATAGATACACCAAGTAGAGTTAGAAAAGCATATGAATTTATGTGTGGTGGTTATAATCAAGATCCAAAAGAGATTCTTCAAAAAGCATTATTTACATCAACAAATGATGAAATGGTAGTGGTAAAAGATATAGAATTTTACTCTCAGTGTGAACATCATATGCTTCCTATTATTGGAAAAGCTCATGTAGCTTATATCCCAGATGGAAAAGTTGTTGGACTTTCAAAAATTCCAAGAGTTGTAGATGTATTTGCTAGAAGATTACAAATTCAAGAGCAGTTAACAGAGCAAATCTGTGATGCTTTAAATGATCATTTAAAACCAAAAGGTGTTGCTGTTATTATTGATGCAAGACATATGTGTATGGAAATGAGAGGGGTTCAAAAAATCAACTCTACTACTGTAACATCTGCTCTAAGAGGATTATTTAAAACAAATAAAACAACTAAAGATGAGTTTTTATCAATAGTTAAAAACTCTTTTCATAAATAAGATTACTATAAAAGGGGAACCTTTTATAGTAGTATCACTTTTGCAAGCATTAAGAAACTAAAGAATCCTACAATATCAGTTACTGTTGTAAGTAAAACTGTACTTCCAATAGCTGGGTCTATATCAAATCTTTTTAATACAAGTGGTATAGCTGCACCAAAAAAACCAGCACTAAATAGATTTATTACCATTGACATAGCAATTACTAATCCAAGAAGTTTTGTATCAAACCAAAGCCATGCGATTATTCCCATAATTACTGCAAATAAAAAACCATTTATTAAAGATATGACCACTTCTTTTTTTACAGCATCTTTTGCATTTTCAAGTTCAATATCACCTAGGGCTAACTGTCTAACCATTACGGCTAATGTTTGAGTACCAGCATTTCCACCCATTGATGCTACTATTGGCATTAAAATAGCAAGTGCAACATAAGCTTGAATTGTTTCATCAAAAATCCCAATTACTAGTGAGGCTAAAATAGCAGTTCCTAGGTTTAAAAATAACCAAAGTGCTCTTTTTTTAGCTGTTGTTGATAGTTTATCTTCATGTTCAAAATCATCATTTACCCCAGCTAATTGGTACATTTGTTCTGTTGCATTCTCTTCAATTACATCTAAAATATCATCTGATGTAATTCTACCCATTAAGATACCTTGATAACTAGTAACAGCAACAACTGATAAGTCATATTGTTCAAATTGTTTTGCTACATTATCAATATCTTCATGATCATCAACTTTAAAGGGTTTAAACTTATTTTCATCTGTTCTTAAAATCTCATCATATGTTTTATTAAAATCAAAGATAATTAAATCTTCTAAAAGTATTGATGCTATCAAGATTCTATTTTCATCTATTACAAAAACTTGATGGATATTTTCTAATTCATCAGATTCTTTAGCTTCTTTTAACCTTTTTACTGAATCCCCGATTGTTTCATCAAGACTCGCAGAAAAAAGCTCCGTTTGCATGTATGCACCAGCTTCATCTTCTTCGTATTTTTTAAGCCAATCGATATCTTTTTGATCTTCTTCTTCAAGTCCATCATAAATCTCTTTTGCTTTTTCTTCATCTATTTCTTCAAGCTCTAAGATTAAGTCTGTTTGGTCATCTGATTCAAGTTCTTCAACTGCATCTGTAAGTTTTTTAATAGAAAGTTCTTCATACGCTAATTCTCTTAAATTATCTGGAAGTTCAAGTAAAACTTCACCTAATAATTCGTCTGGTACTTTTTTTAGAACAAAAAAGAAATCATCTATACTATCTTTTTCTATTTTTCTTAAAGAGTTTGCAATATCTGTGGGGTGCAAGGAGTCAAAGTTTTCTATTAACTTTTGTGGTTGTGTTATTATAACTTCTTCATGTTGAGGCATGATGACTCCTATTTTAGTTTATTTAAATTTTTAGGTCACTTTTATATGATACTCTATCTAATCTTGTTGCTTCTATTGTATCTTTATTTTCAATTCTTGCATTAATTTCATCAATTTTTAGTTTTGCATTAGCAATAAATGTTTGTTTTGATTTTCCTTTTAATCCTTTAGTATCAGGTTTTCTGATAACTTTCAAAGGATTAACAGCTCTTCCATTTTTATATAGTCCAAGGTGTAGATGTGGTCCAGAACTAAGTCCTGTACTTCCAACATAACCAATATGTTGACCTTTTTTTACATTTTTTCCTCTTCTCATACTTTTGTTAAATCTATTTTGGTGAGCATAAAGAGTTTTATATCCATTTCTATGGTTAATTATAATTGTCTTACCATATCCACCACGTCTTCCTACAAACTCAATTCTTCCATCACCTGCTGCATAGATTTTTCTTCCTGTTGGTGCTGCGAAATCTGTTCCTAAGTGAGCTCTATATCTTTTAAGAACTGGATGCCATCTTTTTTTTGTAAAATGACTTGAAATTCTTTTATATGTAAGAGGAATTCTAAAGAAGTAAGTTTTTGTAAAACCAACACCTTTTTCATTGTAGTATTTTTCATCTTTTTCATTTTTAAATCTATAGTGTTTTTTCCCTGCTACTTCTACCATAGCAGATTTTATATCAGGTAGACCATGAGCTCTTCCTAATAATACTTTTTGAGAATATTTAACAGCTACATTGTCACCTTTTTGCATACCTCTAAAGTTAACATCATTAAATAGTGCTTTTATTTGTGCTGAAACTGCTGCGTTTCCAGTTGCTTTTTGTAAATCATATGATACAGAGTTTGTAATAGGAACAATAATAGTTTCTGTAAACTCAGTATAATTTATTGGTAAAGTTTGAAATTTATATGTATCATCTATATCTTTATAAATATGAAGTTGTATCTCTTCTGATACTGGAATTAAAACTTGATTTAATGTTCCATTTTCATTTTCATATAAATAATATCTATTTTCAGCTCTTATTTCTGAACACAACTCTTTATCTTCTTTTTCTAAATCAAAATAGAGTTTTTGCGGAATTGAATACTTTTCTAGGAAAGTTAGGAATGTTTCACCTTTAGGCCAAGGCAACTCTTTTACTTCTGCACCAAATACAAAATTTATAAGAAATAAGAAACTAATAATGATTTTTTTCACGGATATATTCACTTTTATTTAAAAATTAGGGGTATCATTATACAATTGCGCAACTTAAAAATTTATATTACGGAGTTATTTTTGTTTAGATTATTATTTTTAATTTCTTTTTTATTTACTACAAATATTTTTGCGAATAAATTAATTGATTTATACCGATTAGAAGGTATTACTGCTGTGGAGTTAGAACTTGAAAAACAACTTTCCAAAAAAGATTATTGGCAAGAAACATTAAAAAATTATGATACAAAATTTGGTTATTTAGAAAGTAAAAAATATATTTTACATTCAAATAAAAAAGAAAAAAAGTTATTTTTATATGAGAATAAAAATATGAAACTTTCAAAACTTTTTGAAGATGATGTTATTATAGGTGAGATTGAGGGAGATAAATATCTTGAAGGTGATAAAAAAACTCCCATTGGTGTGTATGATTTAACTAAAAAAAGAAGTAATCTAGATCAGTTTTATGGGCCTTTTGCTCTTGTAACTTCTTATCCAAATAATTTTGATAAAAGTCAAAATAAAAAAGGTCATGGTATTTGGATACATGGAATGCCCTTAAATGGTGATAGAGAAGAATATACAAGAGGTTGTATTGCACTAAATAATGAAAACCTTCTTGATTTAGAAAGTAAAATAGATTTAGAAGATGCAGTTTTGATTACAAGTGAAGAAGATTTTATTGAAGCTTCAAAAGATGAACTTGCAACTATTTTATCTTCAATTAATAAGTGGAAATTAACTTGGAAGTATTCACAGATAAATGACTATTTATCTTTTTATTCAAATGAATTTAAAAGATATAATGGAATGCAAATAGAAGAGTTTTCAAAATACAAAAAAAGGGTTTTCTCAAAAGATGAAGATAAAATTATTAGATTTTCTAATATAAATATTTATGTTTATCCAAACTCTTTAAATAAAAGACTATTTAAAGTTTTTATGAATCAATATTATAAAAGTGACACTTTGAAGTTTATAGGTAATAAAGAACTAATCATTGAGTTAGTTGATGGGAAAATGAAAATTTTATTTGAAGACTAAAACATAGTTTAACTCTTTTTTGGATATAATCACGCTTACTTAATAACCATATTTTAAGGCGAAAAATGCAAAATAAAGAGATGAACCTAGAAGAGATGGCACTTGCTCACTCTTTGACACTTGAAGAATTAGAGAATATAAAAGAAATCTTAGGAAGAGAACCAAATCATGTTGAAATTGGTATCTTTTCTGCGATGTGGTCTGAACATTGTTCATACAAATCTAGTACAAAATACTTAAGAGGATTCCCAACTAAAGCTCCATGGGTTATCCAAGGTCCAGGGGAAAATGCTGGTGTTATTGACATCGGTGATGGATATGCTGCTGTATTTAAAATGGAATCACACAATCACCCATCATTTATTGAACCATACCAAGGTGCTGCTACTGGTGTTGGTGGAATTATGAGAGATGTATTTACAATGGGTGCTAGACCTGTTGCATCTATGAACTTAATTCAATTTGCTGGAATTGAAGGTGATAGTGAAACTGCTAAAAAACACAGATACCTTTTAAGAGGTGTTGTTGCTGGTATTGGTGGATACGGTAACTGTATGGGAGTTCCAACTATTGGTGGACAAACTAACTTCGAAGAGTGTTATGCAGGAAACAATCTTGTAAATGCATTTAACTTAGGTATCGCAAAAGCTGATGAAATCTTCTATGGTAAAGCAGAAGGTATTGGAAATCCAGTTATGTATGTTGGTTCTAAAACTGGTAGAGATGGACTTGGTGGTGCAGTTATGTCATCAGCTTCATTTACAGAAGATAATGAATCTAAAAGACCAACTGTTCAAGTTGGTGATCCATTTACTGAAAAACTATTACTAGAAGCTTGTTTAGAGTTATTTAAAGAAGATTTAATTATCGGTATTCAAGATATGGGTGCTGCTGGTCTTACTTCATCTTCATTTGAAATGGCAGGAAGATCTGACTCAGGTATGATTATGCACTTAGATAAAATTCCTGCAAGAGAAGAAGGAATGACTCCTTATGACTTCATGCTTTCAGAATCACAAGAAAGAATGCTTATTTGTGCTAAAAAAGGTAGTGAGCAAGCAATTATCGACATTTTTGAAAAATGGGAATTAGATGTTGCTGTTGTAGGTGAAGTAACTGATACTGGAAATATGGAATTATTCTGGCATGGTGAAAAATGTGCAGAAGTTCCTGTTCAACCAGTATCTGAACAATCTCCTGTATTAGATAGACCTGTACAAAAGCCTGCATACCTAGATGGTATTGAAGATATTGCTTTAGATAAAGAGTTATCAAACCAAGAAGTATTTGAAGAGTTGTTCTCAGATATGGAAGTTGTTGATAAATCATGGGTTTATAACCAATATGATTCAATGGTTCAAACAAACACTGTTAAAGGTCCAGGTCAAAATGACGGTTCTGTAATTAGAGTAAAAGAAAATGGAAAAGCCTTAGCTATGTCTGCTGATTGTAATACTAGACAGTGTTACATCAATCCTGAACTAGGTGCTGCTGCAGCTGTTATGGAATCAGGAAGAAATGTAGCTATGAGTGGTGCTACTCCAAAAGCTATTACTGATTGTCTTAACTTTGGAAACCCACAAAACCCAGAGGTTATGTGGCAATTTGCTCAAGCTTGTGAAGGTATTAAAAAAGCTTGTGCTGAACTTAATACACCTGTAATTGGTGGAAATGTATCATTATATAACGAAACAAATGGTGTTGGTGTATTCCCAACTCCTGCAATTGCAATGGTTGGTGTAAATGATGATGCAAATAAAGTAGTTCCATCTTCTTTCCAAAAAGAAGGAAATATAGTTTATTTACTAGGTGAAACTAAAGCTGAATTTGGTGGATCTTTATATATGAAAAAAATGTATGGGCAAGTAGCTGGTGCTCACCCTGAAGTTGATTTCAAAAAAGAACTTTCTTTATGGAATACTGTAATTGAAGCTAACAAAGATGGTTTAGTAAAAGCTGCTAAAGATGTTAATGTTGGTGGTATTGCTATTGCTTTAGCTAAAATGGCTGTAGTTGGTAAAAAAGGACTTGAAGCAAATATCTCTTTAAATGATTCAAAAGATATTTTTGCTGAGTCTTTATCAAGAGCTATAGTAGAAGTTTCTCCTGAAAATGCAGCTGCATTTGAAGCTGTAGCATCTGCACAAGGTATTGAGTGTAATAAAATTGGTACTGTTGGTACTGATAAGTTCTCAATCAATGACATTTCTAAAGAGTTAGATGATATGTCTGATGTTTATTTCAATAAGTTTAAGCAAGTAATCGAGCAAGACTTATAGTCAAACAAGCCTAAAGCCAGACTCTATTTAGAGTCTGGCTTTTTTATTTTATTAATATTTACAAGTTAACAAGGAAAAATTTAAATGAGAGCATTAATATCTGTAAGTGATAAAAGTGGTGTTGAAAACTTTGCAAAAGAGCTAGTATCTTTAGGTTATGAGATTATTTCAACAGGTGGTACTTATAATAAATTAAAAGAAGCTGGAATTGCAGTAATTGAAGCAAATGAAGTTACTAAATTTCCAGAGTGTTTTGAAGGTAGAGTTAAAACTTTAAATCCATATATTCATGGTGGTATCTTACATAGAAGAGATAAACAATCACACTTAGATCAAGCAAAAGAATTAGGTGTTGAAGGTATTGATTTAGTATGTGTTAATTTATATCCATTTAAAGCTACTATTGAAAAAACTGATGATTTTGAAGAAATTATTGAGAATATTGATATTGGTGGACCTGCTATGGTTAGAAGTGCAGCTAAAAACCATGATTCTGTAATTATTGTAACTGATGTTGTTGATTATGATTTAGTACTTAACAACTTAAAAAATGACACAAATACTGCTGAGTTCAGAAGAAATATGATGATTAAAGCATATGAGCATACAGCTGCTTATGATTCTATGATTGCTAATTATATGAATAAAAGATTTAACAATGGTATGGGTGATAAACAATTTATCACGGGTGTTAAAGTATTTGATACTAGATATGGAGAAAACCCTCATCAAAAAGGTGCATTATATGAGTTTGATAATCACTTATCAAATAAATTTATCACTTTAAAAGGTGAAGCATCATTTAATAATATGGGTGATATTTCAGGAGCTGCAAAAATTGCATCTGCTTTTGGTGATGAAAACGCTGTATGTATTGTAAAACATGGAAACCCATGTGGATTTGCTATTAAAGATACATTATTAGAGTCTTATGAGAGTGCTTTAAGATGTGACCCAATCTCTGCATTTGGTGGAGTAGTTGCTGTAAATGGTATTGTAGATTTACCCTTAGCTGTTAAAATGAATGAAATCTTTTTAGAAGTAGTATTTGCTGCTGATTTCACTCCTGAAGCAGAAGAAGAGTTAAACAAAAAGAAAAGAATTAAACTATTTAAACAAGGTACTACTAAGTTAGAAATGGCAAATGATGATATTAACTTCAAAATTGTTGATGGTGGTTTTGTATTCCAAGATGCTGATAAAGTTGAAGATGATGAAGTTGCAAACTCTGAATTAAAATCAACTAGAGAAGCATCTGCACAAGAGAAAAAAGATATGGAGATTGCTTATAAAGTAGCTTCATTAACTAAATCAAACTGTGTGGTATATGTAAAAGATTCTGCTATGGTTGCTGTTGGTATGGGTATGACTTCAAGAGTTGATGCTGCAAAAGCTGCTTTAAGAAAAGCAGAAGATTTAGGTATTGATGTAACTGGTGCTGCTTTAGCATCTGAAGCATTCTTCCCATTTAGAGACTCAATTGACGCTGCACAAGAAGCTGGTGTTAAGTGTGTAATAGAACCAGGTGGAAGTATTAGAGATGAAGAAATTATAGAAGCTGCTAATGAATTTGGTATGGCACTTTATTTTTCAAATAAAAGACACTTCTTACATTAATTAGTTTTAGAAAAACTGAATTTAATTCAGTTTTTCTTACTCTTTTACATTCTTCATTAATTCATTAAAATATTTTCATTTCATTATGTAATATTTCTACTTTTTATCAGAAAAATAAAGTACAATACCTTAAATATTAAAAAAGAGAGATAATGAAAAACTGGAAACTTCCTTATTCTTATAGTTATGATAATAAAGAGATAAAATATGCTATAAAAGGTAAAGGTGAAGCTTTGATATTAGTTCATGGAACACCTTGGTCATCTTTTAATTTAAGACACTTAATAAATAAACTATCTTCCTCCTTCAAGGTTTACTATTTTGATTTACTAGGTTATGGACAATCTAATAAAAAAGATGCTGATGTATCACTAGCTGTACAAAACAAAGTTTTAAAAGAGTTAATTAGTCACTGGGGTTTAGAAAATCCATATATTATTGGTCATGATTTTGGTGGAACTACAGTTTTAAGAAGTCATATTCTTGATAAAATAAATTATAAAAAAATTGTTCTTATTGACCCTGTTGCAATTTCACCTTGGGGTTCACCATTTTTTAAACATGTGGAAAAACATGAAGAAGCTTTTGCCCAAGTTCCAGATTATATTCACAAAGCTATAGTTGAGGCTTACATTAAAACAGCTGCTTATCAAGAGTTAAATAAAGAAACAATTGAAGGAATATTAACTCCTTGGACTGCTGAGGATGGGAAAGCTGCTTTTTATAGACAAATTGCACAAGCTAGTTCAAAATATACAGATGAATTTCAAGATAAGTTTGATGAGATTAAAAGTGAAGTACTTATCTTATGGGGAAAAAAGGATGAGTGGATTCCCGTAGAACAAGCCTACAAGCTTCATTCTCATATTAAAAACTCAAAATTAGTCACTATTGAAGATACTGGTCATTTAGTTATTGAAGAAAATCCAGATTCTTTATATAAAGAGATAAGGAAATTTTTAATTGACAATTAGAGTAAAGAAGGTTTATTAAAATCTCTTCTCTAATCTGTTAAATAATCCTAGCCAAGTTTTATCTTCAAGTAGTTTGATTACTTCATCTATTTTATACTCTTTGTCATTTAATATTTCATTACTTACTTCATCTAGTTTAGAAGTTATATCTTTTTCAAAACATTCAATTTCATTTTGATATGGAGTATCTACAGTTTCAAGTTTTGGCATACTGATATATCTTATTGCATCTAGTTCTTTTATCTTATCTCCTAAGAAGTCATCAAGACCTGGTAAATCTGTGGCAATTACTTTTGCACCAGATGCTAAAGCTTCAATTACAACTAATGGAAGACCTTCATAAAAAGATGGAAGTATAAAAATATCACTATGTCTCAGTTGGTTTTCTAATTCATTTTGAGGTAAAGCACCTAAGTATTTTATATCTGCTTTTTTTGTTTTAATACTCTCAATTATATTTTTACTCTCATCTCCACTTCCTTTTCCTATAAGGTTTAGTTCTAAGTGTTCACAATTTGTAGTATTTTCAATTGCATTTATCAGATGTGGAAGGCCCTTTGCATTGGCTATTTTTCCAACATAAGTAATTTTTACTTTTTTGTTTTTTTCTCTTTTTATAGGAAAGAACATCTGAGGATTATATCCGCTACCACTTGTAATAACTTGCTCATCTTCTACATCATATAAGTTTTTAATACTTTGTGCTTGTACAGAATTTAAAGCAAAAAGATAATCACATTTAGGAATTTTTTCTTTTACAATAGGCAATAGATGTTTTGAAAGTTCCATTTGCCTCAAATCCGTTCCATGACATAAAACTAATGTTTTAAGATTTGGGTATAAATCTTTGATAAATGTAGATAAAAGCCAAATATGATTTGAAATAACAACATCAGGTTTGAACTCTTCAACTGCTTTTTTGATTACTTTTTTGAACTCTTTTTCATACATATTATACATAGTTTCATCTATATCACTATACTTTGTACTTTTATAAGGCATTATATCACTCATTCCAACAACAGGAAAAGGAAGTTCTGCTGTTTCAAATAGTATAGGATAGAAGTTTTTTATATCAAGATTATCTATATCAGGTTCTTTCTCTTCTAGTGGAACTCCTGCTAATACAGCTTGTTCATAACCTTTTTCTAAGCCTGCTTTAAATAACTGTTGTAAAAATACACCACTTCCTGTTCTGCCTGGTCTTTGTGCTAATGCATGTAAAATTCTCATAATCTACCTTGAGTTTTAATTATAAGATATTATCAAAGTATTTCTTTTGCACACATTTATATAATAAAAATAAGCTATTTTCAATACAATAAAAACTAATAAAAGGTAAACTAAATAAAAAATTTTGAAAAGTAATAATATATGAAAGAATCTGATTTATATCTACCTCTAAAACAATATTTAGAAGGACAAAACTATAAAGTTAAAGGGGAAGTTTGTGACTGTGATGTTTTAGCAATAAGAGAAGATGAAGAACCTCTTATTGTTGAGTTAAAACTCTCTTTAAATCTCGATGTTTTACTTCAAAGTGTAGATAGACTTAGCTTATCATCTGTAGTTTATATAGGTATTCCCAAGGACTCAAAAGCTTTTAAAAAGAAGAGAAAACTAACTGTTAAACTTCTAAAAATTTTAGGGTTTGGACTTATTTTAATAGATGTAACTAAAAATAGTGTTGAAGTAGTATTAGACCCAACTGAGTATAAACCAAGAAAAATAAAACAAAAAAAAGAAAAACTTTTAGCAGAATTTCAAAGTAGAATAGGGGATCCAAATCTTGGTGGAATGGCAAGTAAAAAAGGAGTACTTACTTCTTATAGGCAAAAAGCTTTAAAAGTAGCTATATATTTACAAGAACATGGAGATAGTAAAGCCTCAGCTATAGCTAAAGATTTGGATGAACCTAAAGCTAGGGATATTATGTACAATAATTTTTATGCTTGGTTTGATAGAGTTGGAAAGGGTATTTATTCCTTAAACTCTAAAGGCAAGGAAGAAATTAGCCTTTGGTTAGAAAAAAAGTCTAGTTTTTAGATATTTAATAAACTTTGAATATTTAAAACTAATCCTTTACTTCTAAACCTTGGAAGTAAATTAGCTAAAGACTTTTCTCCATGTTCTAATACATGTTCTAAGATAAGTTCTCTTTTTGTATCAGAGTTTAAAATAAGCTCTTCTACTTTTATTGCATTATTAGATTTTACAGCTTGTAAAAGTTGTGTTGAGACTGGAATAAATGTCATGAATATCCTTTTTTATTATGTTGGTGGAATCATGACAAATTATTACTAAATATATCTTCTTTTTTATGTAATCAAATTGTAACTGTAATTACTTTGTAATCATTCATAAAAGTTTTTATAAAAACAATCTCGTATGTATGAAGTGAATTCTAAAAAGAGTTTACTTTTATATTTGTCTCTATGGTAAATCATGAAAAGCTCCCTTTTAAAATCAATGTTTTTAACCTTTATCTTAAATAGTTTTTTATCTTCTACTTCTTTTTGTACTGCAAGTTTTGAAATACAAGTAATGCTATTTTTATCATGAAGTAATATGGCTTTGATTTCATCAAAATTTGATATTTCCATTGCTATATTTATATTTCCAGGATCTGGAATTTTATTTAAAAATATTTCTCTAGTTGCAGAGCCTTTTTCTCTTAATATCCAATTCATTTTATATAATTCATCTATAAAATAACTCTCATTAGTATAAAGCTCATTTGCACTTACAATAATAAGTTCATCATCACTAAGTTTTTCTTTTATTATATGTGGGTCATTAAACTCATTTTCTATAAAACCTATATCAATTGAAGAATCAACAATAGATTGAATAATCTGTTTTGTATTATTTGAGTGTTTTGTGATTTGTACATTGTGTTTTGATATAAAATCATATACATATAATGATAAATCAATACAGTTGAAGGTTTTACTTGAAGCTATTTTTAAATTGCCTTTTAATTTATCATTACTAAATATCTCAGTACTATACAAAAGTTCTAAGTATGGACTGTAAGAGTATTCTTTAAAAAGTCTACCCCTTTCATTTAAAATTAGTCTTTTTCCAACTCTATCAAAAAGCTTTTCTTCAAGTTTTTTTTCCAAAGAGTTAAGACTTGATGAAATTGCTGCTTGGGTCATATTTATTTGCTTTGCAAGATTTGATATATGAGAATCTTCACAAAGTTTAAAAAATATATCTAGTTCTTTAATTGTAATCAAAATATATCCTATAAATTTTTTTTATTATTATAGCAAAATTAATTAATTTTACAAATAAAAATTAATCCTTTATAATGGAGTCAAGATTAAAAGGAAAAATCATGCAAAACTTTAAAGATTTTAAGTTTTATAAAGGCATAGCTTATATTTTAGTGTTTACAGTTTTCAGTTTTTATATTTCAAAAATAGCATTTATTGAAAACCTAGGATTCTCAATTTTAATAATAGCAATACTTCTAGGTATATTTTTGTCAAATGTTTTAGATAGATTTAATTTTATAGAAAACAAAAGTAGTCTAAGCTTTTGTACAAAACAACTTTTACGTCTTGCAATAGTCTTGTATGGTTTTAGATTAACAGTAAGTGACCTACAAGATATAGGAATGCAAGGAATTATTTATAGCTTTATTATTGTATGTACTACTTTTATTTTTGGATATATAATAGGCGTTAAATTTCTTAAAATAGATAAGCAAATAGCTATTTTAATTAGTGCTGGAAGTTCTATATGTGGAGCAGCAGCTGTTTTAGCAACTGAATCTGTACTAAAAAACAAAGCTTATAAAACTAGTCTTGCAATATCAACAGTTGTTCTTTTTGGAACACTAGCAATGTTTATATATCCTTATTTTTATAATCTTGGATTATTAAGTTTAAATGAGAAAAAAATGGCTTTATACATAGGAGGAACATTGCATGAGGTAGCTCATGTAGTCGGAGCTGCTAATAGCTTAGATAATGAACTAATATCAGATAATGCAGTTGTTGTAAAAATGATAAGAGTAATGTTTTTAGCTCCTTTTTTGATTTTTGTAGCTTTAAATTTTGTTCCAAAAAATACACAAAAAACAAAACTTGCTATTCCTTGGTTTGCAGTTTTATTTATAATAGTGATTTTATTTAACTCTTTTAATATTCTTGAAGCAAAGACAATTGATTTGATTAATGAAATTGATTTATTTTTATTAGCTATGGCAATGTTTGCACTGGGATATAATACGAAAATTAAAGAGATTATTAGTGTTGGCTTAAAGCCTTTATTATTAGGTTTTATTTTATTTATGTTGCTTATTTTTGTAGGATATGCTTTAGTTGTTTTATTATAAATTCATAGGATAAACCTATGAATTTAACAAAGAATACCTTCTTTGATGATTTTAGCAGTATTTTCAACTACATATTGATGACCATTGATTGCATCTTCATAGCTGTTGTATCTTTTATTATATACAGGTTCATGGTATATAACTTTTCCGTCTTCTTTTTTGAATATCATTGTTTCATATACAAACACATTGTTGTGTTGATTTAGCCATGAGTGTCTTACATGCATTTTTATTGTTGAAATAAAATATCTTTTATCATCAACTGTTCCAATATGTTTTAATTCTAAATCTTGATGTTCCATTGAAAATACTCCTAAATTTTTTCTAATTATATAAAAATGGTGTGATAAAAAAATGATATGTTATTAATATACTTAATAAATTTTTTTATTCGTATTTTTTAGAAAAACCTTTATTTTTTAGCCTCTAAAAAAAGATAAACTAAACATTCTTCGTTATAATATTGTCAATAAGAAAAGGTAAGGGTTCATGCTTAGAGGTATATTCTATTTTATTTTTGTTTTTCTAATTTCTCAAAGTCTTCTTTTTTCAAAAGATTTAAAAAAAGTTACTATTCAGCTATCATGGTTTGATCAATTCCAATTTGCTGGATATTATATGGCAAAAGAAAAAGGCTTTTATGAAGAAGCAGGATTAGATGTAACTATAAAAGCTTTTGAGTTTGGTTTAGATATTCCAAATGATGTTGCAAAACAAAAGTTTGATTTTGCTGTTGGGCGAGAAACTTTAATTTTAGATAAGTCAAAAGGTACAGATATAGTAGCCTTGTACGCACTTTTTCAAGCAACACCTTTAATTTTAGTAAGTACTAAAGAATCAGGTATAAACTCTATTGAAGATTTTAAAAATAAAAATATAATGACTACTATAGATGATGCAAGTGAAGTTTCTCTAAAAGCTATGATAAGATCAAAAAATATAAGATTAGAAGAGCTTGATTTTATAAAACACACTCATAATATCAATGATTTAATTGATAAAAAAACAGATGTAATTTCAGCATATATTTCAAAATCTCCTTTTGAATTAAAACAAAGAGGTATAGAATATAATGTATTTGATCCAAAAAAATTTGGATTTGATATGTATAGTGATTTGCTTTTTACAAGTAAAAAAATGATTCAAAATGATATTGATACTGCATTAGCTTTTAAAAATGCCTCTTTAAAAGGATGGGAATATGCCTATTCTAATATTGAAAAAAGTGCAGATTTAATCTTACAAAAGTATAATTCTCAAAATCTTTCAAAAGCTGAGCTTATCTATGAGGGTGAACAGCTTAAGAAACTGTCTTACTTTAATACTAAAGAATTAGGTCATATAAAAAAAGAGAAATTACAAAGAATATATGATTTATATAATATCATGGGACTTACAAATAATGTAATTGATTTTGATGATTTTATATATTTTGAAGATAATAAGCTTGTTTTAACAAATAAAGAAAAAGAGTATTTAAAGCAAAAGGCTTTTATTAAAACTTGTATTATTCCAAATGCTATGCCATATAGTGATATAAAAGATGGAAAAGTATATGGTTCAGTTGCAGATTTTGTAAAAATTCTTGAAGAAAAAATAAAAATACCTTTAACTTATATTCCAGCAAGTAGTTTAAAAAATAGTTTAGAATTAATTAAAAGTAATCAGTGTGATATTATTCCTACTGCACAGTTAACTCAAGATAGAAAATCTTTTATGAATTTTACAAATGCATATGTTGATGTTCCATCTGTAATTATGACAAAAGATGAAAAACCTTTTATTGAAAATCTATCAAGTTTAAAAGATGTAAAAATAGGAATTGTAGATGGCTTTTCTTTATATGAAATTTTAAAACCAAAATATCCTAATATAGAGTTTGTGAAAGTTAAAAGTTTAGAGGATGGTTTAGAAAGAGTTTATGAAGATGAGCTTTATGGTCAAATTACTGCTATGGGAAAAGCTTGGTATATACTTCAAAAAGATTTTTTATCTCATATGAAAATATCAGGAAAAATTGATGAGAAGATTGATATTAGAATTGGTGTAAAAAAAGGTGATGTTAAACTTTATAAAATAATGTCAAAATTTGTAAATAGTCTTGATGATGAAAAAGTAGAAGCTTTAAGTAATAAATGGGTTTATGTACAACATGAAAAAGAGTTTGATTATGCGCTTTTATTTAAAATCACCTTTGCTATTTTTATTTTAAGTGCTTTATTACTTTACAGACAAAATCTATTAAAAAAGATGAATGAAAAATTAAATAAAAAAGTTGAAGAAAAGACACAAGAACTAAAAAGAATAAATGAAACCTTAGAGCATAGAGTAAAAGAAGAAGTTGAAGAGAATTTAAAAAAAGATAGATTGCTTGCAAGGCAATCAAAAATGGCAGCTATGGGTGAAATGCTTGAAAACATTGCACATCAATGGAGACAGCCTTTATCTGTTATTAGTACAAGTGCAAGTGGTTTAAAAGTTAAAAAGCAAGTTGACGATTTAGATGATAAATTCTTCTATGATACGGTTGATTGCATTGTAAATTCTTCTAATTATTTATCTCATACAATTGATGATTTTAGATACTTCTTTAAGCCTCAGGATGAAAAAGTAAGATTTGATATAGCAGATACTTTAGAAAAAACAATAAATTTACTTAACTCTAAATTTGAACAAGAAAATATTACTGTGATTAGAAGCTTTGAAAATATAGTAATACAAGGACATGAAACAGAGTTTATTCAAGTATTTATAAATATTTTAAATAATGCAAAAGATGCTTTGGTTTTAAATTTAGCTGAAAATAGAGTAATTTTTGTTGAGATTAAAAAAAGAAAAAATAAAACACTTGTAAAAATTAGAGACAATGCTGGTGGTATCAAACCTAAGATATTAGACAAGATATTTGAACCTTATTTTACAACAAAACATAATTCAACAGGTACTGGAATTGGATTATATATGTGTGATCAAATTATTTCAAAGTATATGAATGGTGTTATAGATGTATCAAATAAAAGGTTTGAGTATAAAGATGAAAAATATAAAGGTGCTGAATTTAGTGTAATATTATATGATGATAATTTGGATTAGGATATAATCAATAAATATTAGATAATAGGAATTTTATTGAATTGGTTAGATATAGACAAAGAACATGTATGGCATCCTTATAATTCATTGCCTTCAAGAACTAAAATATTACCTGTTGAAAGAACAGATAAAACATCAATTTTTTTATCATCAGGTGAAGAGCTTATTGATGCAATGAGTTCTTGGTGGAGTGCTATTCATGGTTATAATCACCCAAAACTAAATGAAGCTTTAAAAAAACAAGTCGAAATAATGCCTCATATAATGTTTGGTGGACTTGCACATGAAAATGCAGCTATTTTGTCAAAAAAACTAGTTGACATAACTGGCTTAAATAGTGTTTTTTTATGTGATAGTGGTTCTGTTTCTGTTGAGGTAGCTTTAAAAACAGCTATTCAATATCAAGAAGCAAAAGGTTTGAAAAAATATAAATTTTTAGCTTTAGAAAATGCTTATCATGGTGATACTTTAGCTGCAATGAGTGTATGTGATCCAAATAACTCAATGCATAGTATCTATGGTTCATATTTACCAAAACATATTTTCACTAAAACTCCTGACATTGGTTTTGATAAAAACTGTGATGAAGCTATAGAAGCTTTAGAAAATATATTTGAACAAAATCATAAAGAATTAGCAGGGTTTATTTTAGAGCCAATTGTACAAGGTGCAGGAGGTATGAGAATATATAATCCTTTATATTTAAAAAAAGCTAGACAACTATGTGATAAATATGATGTTCTCTTAATAGCAGATGAAATAGCAACAGGTTTTGGACATACGGGAAAAATGTTTGCTTGTGAATGGGCTGATATAAAACCTGATATTATGACAGTTGGTAAAGGTTTAACAGGTGGTTATATGACTATGGCTGCTATGATAACATCTAAAAAAGT
Source organism: Arcobacter roscoffensis (assembly GCF_024267655.1). Taxonomy (NCBI): domain Bacteria; kingdom Pseudomonadati; phylum Campylobacterota; class Epsilonproteobacteria; order Campylobacterales; family Arcobacteraceae; genus Arcobacter; species Arcobacter roscoffensis. The sequence goes on along the minus strand of NZ_CP100595.1, from coordinate 2,409,281 downwards.
TTCTTCAACTATTAGTAATTCAAAGCTTGGTATTTTAATGCATGGACCAACTTTTATGGGAAATCCTTTAGCTTGTAGTGTTGCTATTGAGAGTATAAATCTTTTAGAACAAACAAATTGGCAAGAAAAAGTTTTTAAAATAGAAGAGATTTTTGCAGATGAGTTAACAAAAGCAAAAGATATAGCTTTAGTTAAGAGTATTAGAAATATTGGAGCTATTGGAGTTATTGAATTAAAAGATGATTCCCATGCTCAATATATTCAAGATTATTGTGTTTCAAAAGGTATTTGGATTAGACCTTTTGGAAAACTTATTTATTCAATTGTTGCATATACTATAAGTGAAGAAGACTTAAGAAAAATAGTAAAAACGATGATTGAAGCTATAAAGTCAATAAAGAGTTAAATATGAAAAAAAGTGATTTAAAACAATTAGTTTCAAATATGCCTAAAAACCCAAGTGTACTAGGAAGAGATAGATTTTTTAACTCAGCTGTGTTGATACCTCTTATTAAAATAAAAGGGGAATACCATTTACTTTTTCAAAAAAGAGCAGCACATATCAGACAAGGTGGAGATATTTGTTTCCCTGGTGGAAAGTTTGAAGAAGGAATTGATAAGAATTTTAAGCAAACTGCATTAAGAGAGACATATGAAGAAGTTGGAATTGAAAAAAAAGATATAAAAATCATAGGTCAATTAGACTCTTATGTAGCACCTATTGGTGCAGTAATTGAATCTTTTGTTGCAGTTGTAAAAAAAAGAGCTTTAAAAACAATGAAAATTGATGAAAATGAAGTTGAAAAGACTATTTTAATTCCCTTGAAATTTTTTAAAGAAACAAAAGCTTTAGAATATACTCTTTCTCATGAAATTCAGCCATTTAAGGTTGATGAAGAAGGCAATAAAGAGATTCTATTCCCAGTTGAAGAATTGGGACTCCCTGATACATACAAGAAACCTTGGGGAAATAAAAGACATAAAATCTGGGTTTATAAATATGAAGATGAAGTAATCTGGGGGATTACTTCTGTTATTATAAATGACTTATTAGAAAAATACTAGATAGTAACTACTGAGTATAAATCATACTTAAGAGCTTTATAAAAAATCTCCTGTATGATTTATCTTTATATTTGAATCTTCTTTCATCTTATTTTTTTGCTTCATTTGATTAATAGTATTTTTAGATAAAATACTACTGTCTAAAATAGGAGTATATATGAGAATTCTATTTTTTGTTTTTATTTGTATTTTTTTTACCGCATGTTCATTTACTAATATAAAAGAAAAACAAATACCAAAAGTTGAAAAACAAAAAGTTATAAAAAAAGCTACAAAAAAAGTAATAAAACCTAAAATAATTGATTGTAAGAGTGTAACTTTGCAATCAGAAAAATTTGAATGTTATATGGAAAAAGCTTTAAAAGGTGATATGAAAGCATCAAAAAAGATTGCAAGTTTTTATGAAAATGGTATTAATGTACCAAAAAATACACAAAAAGCTATATTTTGGTATGAGAAACTAGCTTCAAATGCAGATTTACAAGCTATAAAAAAACTTGGATTAATTTACCATAATGGTTTAGGAGTTCAAAAAGATTATCAAAAGTCTTTTGAGTACTTTAATAGATTCCTAGAGAAAAACTCTGATATTATAATTCAAAGAGAAGTAGCATACTTTTATAAAAGAGGAATTTCTGTAAAACAAGACTATCTAAAAGCCCATGAACTTTATACTAAAAGTGCAAAAGAAGGTGATGTCTTTTCTATGTCGGAATTAGGCTATTTATATGCTAAAGGTTATGGTGTAAAACAAGATTATGAAGAGGCTTTTAAGTGGTTTGAAAAAGCAGCAAGTCTTCAAAGTACTTATTCTAAATCATGGCTTGGTTTTTTATATGAGAAAGGTTTAGGTATTGAAAAAGATTTAGAAAAAGCAAAATATTGGTATGAACAAGCAAATACAAAATACTCTAAAAAAAGACTAAAGATTTTAAGTAATAAAGGATAAAAATATGAAAAACATTGATTTACAAGGACAAGATATATTTCCATCAAAAGTTGTTTGTATTGGAAGAAATTATACTGAACATATTGCAGAGTTAAACAATGACACTCCAGATGAAATGGTTTTTTTTATTAAACCAAACTCATCAGTTTCTCAAGAACTTATTTTCCCACAAGGACATGAATCATGTCATTATGAGGCAGAAATATCTTTCTTGATGGAAGAGGGTAAGATCTCTGCTGTTGGATTTGGTTTAGATTTGACATTAAGAGAAGTTCAATCAAAACTAAAGAAAAAAGGTTTACCTTGGGAGAGAGCTAAGGCTTTTGATAACTCAGCAGTATTTTCAAAGTTTGTAAGTTTCAATGATGATATTTCAAAATTAGAAGTTGAATTATACATAAATGATGAATTAAAACAAAAAGGGGATGTATCACTTATGATAAATAAGCCCTCAGAAATTATTGATGATGCTAAAAGTTTTTTAAGCTTTGAAGATGGTGATATTTTGATGACAGGAACACCAAAGGGTGTAGGAAAGTTTAATATTGGTGATGAGTTTTTAGGAAAAATACTTTATGATGGGAAAGTATTAGTGGAAGAAAAATTTAAAGCAATTTAATTTAACTAGATACAAAAGGATATTTTATGAATTATAATAAGTTAAATGAAGAAGAAATAAGAGTAATAGAGAATAAAGGAACTGAAATGCCTTTTTCTGGAAAATATAATGATTTTTATGAAGAAGGTGTTTTCACATGTAAAAAATGTGATACACCTTTATATACTTCAAGTGATAAGTTTAGCTCAGGCTGTGGATGGCCAAGTTTTGATGATGAAATAAAAGGTGCAGTAAAAAGAGTTCCTGATGCAGATGGAAGAAGAGTAGAGATTGTATGTGCAACTTGTGGTGGTCACTTAGGACATGTATTTGAAGGTGAGGGTTTCACTTCTAAAAATACAAGACATTGTGTAAACTCAATATCTCTAAACTTTGTAAATAAATAAAATAACTTAATAAAAAGGTAGATTTTATGGCAATTAAAGAAGCATATTTTGCAAGTGGATGTTTTTGGGGAACTGAATATTATTTTGAAAACTTCAAGGGTGTAATATCAGCTGTATCTGGCTATATGGGAGGTCATTTTCCTAATCCTGATTATAGAAGTGTTTGCACAGGTCAAACAGGTCATTTAGAAGTTGTAAAAGTTCAATATAATTCAAATGAAGTTAGTTTTAAAGAACTTGCAATTCAATTTTTTGAAACACATGATTTTACTCAAACAAACGGCCAAGGTCCTGATATTGGAAGTCAATACTTATCAGCAATTTTTTATAATGACGAAGATGAAAAGAAGATCAGTGAAGAGTTAATAGAAAAATTAAATTCGATGGAATATAAGGTTGCTACAAGTTTATATGAAATGGTTCCTTTTTATGAGGCTGAGGATTATCATCAGGACTATTATGAAAGACACCAAAAGGTGCCTTATTGTCACTCATATAAAAAGATTTTTTAGTGAGTTCCTAAAATATAATATATAGGTTTTTTATCTAACTGTTGAAGTTTTACATTGTACTTATTAGCCCAGTGTGAAACTTCTTCATGAAACTCTTCTAGAATCTCTTTTGCATCGTTTTCATCACATTTAATTTTTAAGTAATCAGTCTTATTTGAAAGTCCAACATAAGCGTTCATTTTCTTTAAATGGTCATTTAAAGAAAAGATATGTTTAGAAAACTTATCAAAGTTGTCTGTAATTGATATCATCTTTTCAGCTTGCTTCATAGAAGCGTCACTTTTCGAATACCCAAGTTGTGATAAAATCACTTCTGCAGATACATCTATTTGCATATTATTTCTCCTTTTATTAATAGTTAATAATAACAAAAATATTTTAAAATCTAAGTAAAAATATATATAAAATATATACTTTAACAAAAGAATTATTTAAATAAATAGTGCTACAATTTAATATTACTATCAAAATTATTTAAAAGGCTATAAGATGTCAGTATTATTAGAAATGAGTATGTTATCATTTACACTAGATTAGAATATAAACACTTATTATTAGGGAGTTTCCTTTTTCTTTCTGTTGGAAACTTTGTATCAATTTTTTGTATTATATATTATTTATACTTAAATAAATTATTTATATGATAGAATCTTTTTTCTAAGGATTATCATATGGAAAATGCAATATTTACATTAGTAGGAATGGGAGTTACTTTCTTACTAAATTTATTAGTGACATGGCAAAAGAATCAACATGATTTAGAAAAACTTAAATTAGAAAACAATCATAAACTAACACAAGAAACTTATCAAAAAATATTCCAAAAAAAAATTGAAGTTTATATGGAACTCCATAATAGATTGAGAAAACATGAATTAAATCTTTTAACTATTGGGTTTATAGAACATGATTTCAATGAATATGAAGGACACATTATAACTGAAATTACAGAAGATAAAATCAATGTTAGTCTAATAAATGGTCTTAATGATTATTTTAAAGATAATATATTTTATGTTTCTGAAACACTTGAAAAAAAATTCTCTGAAATAAATTTAGCACTTCAAAAGAATGAGGAACTATTTAAATATGAAATTTATGAGGGAATGATTGATTATTCTAATTTATCAGGTGAAGAAGAAAAAAATGTAAAAGACTTTTATGGTGAACATAAAGACAAAATTCTTGATTTATTTAAGTTAATTGAAAATGAAATCAGTATATTAAAGAAAAAAATAAATTTTGATTAAAGGAAATTATAATTGCAAAAAGATTTAAAAGACTCAATAAAAGCTCGTTTATATGATTTTAAATATACACCATTCTTAAGTGCATATATTTTTTCATGGATATACTTCAATAGTAAATTAATTCTTATTTTTGCTGCACCTAAATTATCTGTTGAAAAGAAAATTGAAATGTTATCATGGGGACAAATCAATTATGAAACGCCATTATATTTTGCATTAGCCTATGTATTCATTTTCCCTCTTGCAACAGCATTGTTTTATGCCGTAACTTTGGGATATAAAGCTTTAATGAATTGGATTCAGCAGAAAATACAAGATAAAACCCCATTACCTCAAGAACAAGCAAATACAATTAGAGAAGAAAATATTAAATTGACTTTAGAGCATAGAGAAGTAATGGAAAAAATAGAAAAAGTTCAATTGGAATATTCAAGTAAAGAAAAAATTTTGATTAGTCAGTTTAGTGAAAAAGAAAAGACTTTAGAAGAGAACTTTAGCAAAAAAGAATCTCAACTTGAAGAAAAAATTAATAGTGAAGTTGAAAGTAAAGTAAAAGACTTGAGTGATAAACTAGAAAAAACATATAAAGTTATTGAAGATAGAAATAATGAAATAAATGATAAGCAAAAAACTATTAATACCTTAGAAACTAAAATCTCTGAATTAGAAGCTGAAGTAACTAAGCTTAAGCCTGTTACAAAAGAATTACCAATTATTGACAATGCATTCAAAAAAGCAAATGAAAGTAATGATTCTATAATAAATGGTTTAACAATTGAGCAGATAAAAGTTTTAGCTACTTTCTTTACTAATGATTCACTTTTATCTTCAGTAAAATTGAAAAATTATATAAATAGTAATTTTAAACTTTCAAAAACATTAGTAGAAGTTAGAATTAATGAATTATCTGCATTGGGATTAGTAAGAGTTGACGGAGGTTATTATAGGATAACAAATTCTGGTAAAGAAGTAATTGAGAAAATATTTACTTAATTAAAATTCTTTATAGTCGGTCTCTCTATAATTGAAAAATTGTAGAGAGACCGACTGTGTCTTTAAACTTCATTTTTACTTCCAAAAATTAAAATATCCACGATTCTAAACACTTTAATATTAAAAGCTTCAAAAATATCAATTTTGTATTTTTACTAGCTCTGAGAAGTATTTTGACAATATTGGGTTCATCATATCTATCAGAGTATTTCTTGCAAATTTTAAAATTTATCTTTATATAAGAGGGTGGTATTCTCTAACACAAGGATTAAGAGAGGTAAATATATCAACTCCTATATCTAAAGAGTATTTCAATATTAAGATTAATGAGATTAAAAGCACAACCCCAAAAGAGTTAGTAAAAACAAACAGAGCCATAAATAATGTTTCAAATTTTATTCAAAATCTATATGATAAAAGGTTTGAATCAGGAGTATTATCTCAAATTCAATATGAGTTAGGATTTAGAGTTAGTGAAGCTATAAAGCTTATATCTAATCCTTTAAATTATATTAAAAATAGTAGTGTGGTTGAAATGGTTGGAAAAGGCAATCATAAGTACCATGATAAACCAATCTCAAAAGAACTACAAGCTAAAATATCCATAGTAGAAAATATACCAAGTCAAAATACATATAGAAATGATATTAAAGAACGGTCTTCTTAACATTCAACTCATTCACTTCGATATAACTATGCGAAAAATGAATTTAACAAAAAAATTGAACAAGGTACAGCTTATAAAAAAGCTTTGAGAGAAGTATCAGAAGGGCTTAATCATAGTAGAATTGAAATGTCTAAATGGTATCTATCAAGAGCTTAAATCGACACGATATATATAGTAATATATACTTTAACAAAAGAATTATTTAAATAAATAGTGCTACAATTTAATATTACTATCAAAATTATTTAAAAGGCTATAAGATGTCAGTATTATTAGAAATGAGTATGTTTCCTACAGATCAAAGTGAGAGTAAAAGTGAATATGTTGCTCAGGTTGTAAAGATTATTAAAAACTCTGGACATCCTTATCAATTAACAGCTATGGCCACTTTAATTGAGACTTCAAAAGTCTCAGAAGCCTTAGAAATTGTACAAAGATGTTATGAAAAATTAGAAGAGCTAAATTGTAATAGAGTATATGCAACTTTAAAGTTTGATATAAGACAAGGTCATGAAAATAGATTAGAAGAAAAAATTAAATCAGTAGAAAATCATATAGGAGAAGTTTCAAAATAGCCTAAAAAAGGCTTTTTTGAACTCCTAATTTTTCTTCTCCTAAAGCTTTTAATCTAAAAGTATATCTATGCTCATCGCTTCTTCCAAACTCTTTAATTTTTTCTACATGAGCTTTAGTTCCATAGCCTTTGTGTTTTTCAAAATCATATTCACTATAATTAGAAGCTATTTCACACATGTATCTATCTCTTGATACTTTTGCTAAAATTGAAGCTGCACTTACTTCTTTTATTGTAGCATCAGCTTTTATCTTATATTGTAAGTTTGAAATACCAAATGAGGTATTACCATCCATTAAAAACTCATTTGCATTAGATGTAAGCTTTTCCATAATTTCTTTAATTGATTGTTTCAAACAAGCACTTATTCCCATGTCATCAATTTCTTTTGCACTTTTGAAAACTATATGATAATAAGAATTTTTTATAATCTCATCAAATAATAACTCTCTTTTCTTTTCACTTAAAACTTTTGAATCATTTAACTTTTCAACATCATTTTTTAATATTACACCTGCAACGACTAAAGGTCCAGCTATAGGACCTCTCCCTGCCTCATCAATTCCACATAACATATACTATCCAATAATTTTTTTTCAAATATAGCTAAAATAAAATTATACTTATATAAATAATTTTAATATGTTTAAAATAAGTATAATATACATTATATATACATAAATAAGTAAATAGTTTACTAAGTAAAAATATTATAAGATACAAACATAGAATATATTAAAGGTTATTACTTTGTTTAAAGTAAAAAGTTTGAAAAAGAGTATCATATCAGTTGTGATTATTTTTACTTTGTTTTTTACAAGCGTAATTTTAGCAATAACTATTTTTTCTTTTTTTAACTTAAAACATCAGTCTATGCAACATTCTCAAAAAGAGATTTTAATTCATGTAAAGGAACAAATAAACTCTTTTATAAATAAAATTGAAAATTTATCTCTTTATCTTGTACAGAATAATACTAATCTTCAAATAACTTTTCAAAATATATTAAACACTAACGATGAAATATCAACAATTATTATATTTGACAATTATAATAATGTTAAGCAGATATACTCTAAAACAGATATCTATTTAAATTTTTTAGATGATTTATCAAAAAATGAAATAAATATAAAAAACACTTGGTCTGATTTATTATTTTTAAATTTTAAAAAAACACCTTCAATTGCATACTCTTTTACTTTAGATAAAAATCGAGTTGTTTTTTTAGTATCACTTAAGAAAATTCAAGAGTTAACAAAAACTTTTAAAAATAGTGATAATACTTCTAGATTTAGACTTTTTGATAAAAATAAGAGATTTATTATAAATAATGACTTAGATACCCAAAACCTTGAAAAATTTGATTCTAAGTCAAAAACTTACTTCACTAATTTAATTGAAAAAAATGATGAGTTTGTTTTGGAAAAGTTTGAAAATATATGTTTAGGTTCTGTTGACTATGGAATGTATACTACAATTGAAAAAACCTCATGGAAACTTCTAATTAGAGAAAATATAAATGTATTAGAAAGTTATATCTTAAAAGTGGTATTCACTTTAAGTGTTATTATATTTGTATTTACTTTATTAATGTTGTTGTTTATTAATAAGTATCTGAAAAAAGTTTTTTTTAGATTAAATAAATTTAAGCTACAGTTTAAAAATATTTCAAATGGTGAGTATCAAAATAAACTTCAATATACAGATTTTTATGAATTAAATAGTTTTATTAAATCTTTTGACAAAATGAGATTAGAGTTAAATAAAAGGGAAATATCCCTTACTAAAAACTTAGATAGCTTTAAACACCTAGTTGACTCTACTATGGAAGGGATTATTATTCATGATAAGAATGAATGTATAAAAGTAAATAATGCAGCAGCAAATATTTTAGGCTTTAATAATAAATATGAATTAGAAGGTGATAGTATTTTTAAAATAATACCAAATAAATATAAAAAGATATTGGAAGATTGTTTTAATAATGATATTGATATAGATGAGCCTAAAGAGTTTAAACTACTGAAAAAAGATAATACTATTGTATATGTGTTAGCAAAAGATCAAGAGATAAACTTCAAAGATAATAAATTGAGAATTTCACTTTTTTTAGATATTACTGATTTAAAAGAACAAAATAGAATAATAATGGAACAATCAAAATTATCATCAATTGCTCAAATGTTAACAAACATAGCCCATCATTGGAGACAACCATTATCTACTATTAGTGTTTTATCCTCTGGAATGAAATTAGAAAAAG